>CAJWHX010000054.1 GCA_913040875.1 uncultured Pseudomonadota bacterium
CCGTCTTGGTCGTAATCATCAACGCCATCACAGTTTGAATCAATCCCGTCATACCAAGTGTCAGTTGCTCCGGTGTAAACAGAAGCATCTGTATCGTCGCAATCTTCGACGATGATCTGGGAATAGATTGTACTCCCGTCTGAGTATACGGTGCCATTGACATCAAGTCCACTGGACATACCTGTTCCAGTCATCACGGTGATCATCGATCCAGAGCTGTCTGTGTAGTGCGCAGTGAATGAGGTTTCGCTCAGATAAGAGCCTTCAGAGAATACGTAATCGACGGAGGAGGCGAGTAAACTTGGGCAATATTCAATAGAATCAGAGTATCCATCGGCGATAGTAATACTCTCCATCAGTGTAGAGCCTTCATAGACTTCGATGCTGTTTCCATTCCAACCGTCTCCATAAGAGTCTGTTAGATCAAATGTGATGCATGAAAGTGCCAAGCCAAATCCATCACCATCTTGGTCATAGTCGTTGGCGCCGTCACAGTTCTGATCGATGCCGTCGTACCAAATTTCGGTTGCGGTTAGATTCAATGCCGTATCGAGATCGTCACAGTCGGTCCCGCCGTGGTCTATGGATGTAAATCCATCGCCGTCTTGGTCGTAATCGTCGGCACCATCGCAGTTTGAATCGACACCATCGTACCAGTCGTCTAGGGCACCCGGATAGGTCATTGAATCGGTATCATCACAGTCTGTTCCACCAAAACCAGAGGATGTGAACCCATCGCCATCTTGGTCATAGTCATCGTCGCCATTGCAGTTTTGATCGACGCCGTCGTACCAGACCTCTGTCGCTCCAGGATAGGCGTTTGAATCGTCATCATCACAATCCATCCCACCATATTGGGGGTCTATCCACCCGTCCATGTCGGTATCGAGAACGGCCATTGCATTTTCCATATCTGGATAGACTCCGATGGCTCCGCCAGCGCCTTGTGGCATTCCGGTATCCATCAACAATTGTCTCATATCGGATGGGGTCAGAGGGTCATTTCCATTGCTTAGAACATAGTCTTGAAGTGCAATACAGGCAGATGTGATGATGGGACTAGCGCCACTCGTTCCTCCAAACTGATCAGTGTATTCTTGGTTGGGGTCACCGTCAATCTGTGAATAATAGCCATATCCAGTACTGAAAATGGCTTCACCCCATGCATTGACGTTGATTCGAGAACCGTATGTGCTGAAGCTTAGCTTGTCGTGGTTGGCATCCGCACTACTAGCACCAACAACGATGGCTCCACTGTCTCCGTAACTGGCATAGGTTGCATAGGCGGAAGAGTCTAAGTTTTGATCGCCATTTCCACCCGCTGCGACAATGATGACACCCGCATCTGTTCCCGCTCTGGTGACTGTCCATACGTTTGGATCGAGTTCTGCAGGTCCATAGAGATAGGTGCCTGAAATGTAACTGGCCTGTGCTTGCATTTCCAATAAGATGATGTCTCCTTCACCAGACGTATCGATTGCACTCGCTATGGAGTCAACACGTCTACCACCATCTTCATTGGTCCATTCTGGATTGAAGTTAAGTATGGTGTCATACATAAGCCCGGTAACACCATAGCCATTGTTTCCTGCGACGATTTCACCTACAACAGCGGTTCCATGGTCATCCCATCCATACCCAGCAACCCAAGATGGAATCGTTTTATTGGCTTCCATCGTGATGTCTTGATCCATTAAATCTTCATGCGTGTCATTGTAGCCATATTCACAGTCGGTCACCTGTACACTGGTTCCTGTAATCCCGATTGAATACATGTAATCCATGTTAATTCCAGGATCCGAAGCCCCGTACCCTTGCATACTTGTATAATCGGGAGTGGTGGTTCCAATGTCACCAGGTGGAGGTGTTCCAATGGTTTCAATGTATGCGTATTCTACTTCAGGATGATTTTGCAGCTGCTCTCCAATGTTGACCATATCGGCATGATACTCTGCCGGAATATTCACCATCATCATCCCCATGAGATCTGGCTGGGAAATACCGGAAAAGCTACGCGCACGGTTTTCGATTCGAACAATCGTTTCTTCGGGCAGCGAAATCAGCCTCTTGAAAGTAAGATTGTATTGCTTGGATACGTTGATCGTGTCGGAAATGGAGCGATTTGTTTTCGATGTCAGAGCCCCATCTGTATCTGTTCGGACTTGCCAATCATCTCGAAACTTTACCGTGAGACGATAATCGAAGGCTGGGGAATCAATTGTGTCAGGAATACAAAGCGTGTGTTTTGGTAACGGCTTTCGGGCTATCAGTTCTTCTGCAAAGACGTTGGTACAGAAGAACAGCGAAATATTCAAGAAGGACAGCATAGAGGCTCCAATAGAATGGTTTGCGTATCAGTCTAGTATCTTTGAATGATATTGATCGGGCGAAACGATATTTGGGTATAGACAGACGATGTTTTTTATGACACATACAGGCGGATATTTAATGAAAGCACGCAAGTGATTGAAGGATTCGCATCAGTTGGATGAGTCCTACATCATTGTGTGTTACCAACATGTATCCCATTTTAGGGTTGACTTTATTTCAGTGGTATCAAAAATCTATGGCGCAATACGACAGTTTAAAAACCTTGAGTCTCGGTGTATTCAAAACGGTGTCTCACACCATTACGTACGCGGACCACACGTTTGTGGGGGGATATCAGTTTCCGGAACTTCCGATACCGGAAGAGTTGGAGGTGAAAGATGTCCTCGGTGAAGGAGGCATGGGGGTTGTGTATCGTGGTATACAGTCTCACCCTGAAAGAGAAGTTGCGATTAAACGCTTGAAACAGCAAAGTCCGTATATGAGATTGGCGCTGTACCGAGAAGCGATGATTACTGGCGCGTTAAGTCATCCGACGATCATTCCCATTCATACAGTAAACCTACGCGGGCCGCAAGCCCCTGAAGTTGTCATGAAGCGTATTGAGGGAGATACGATTTTAGACCTGATTTCGACGATGAATTTAAATGGCTCCGCCGATGCTCAGATACCCTTGCGCAAGCTGCTGAATGTGTTGCGTCAGGTATGCAATGGTTTAGAATATGCCCACAGCAAAGGTGTTTTTCATCGCGATATAAAACCTGAGAACATCATGGTGGGATCTTTTGGAGAAGTGTACATTTTGGATTGGGGCATTGCTGTTTCAGATTTTGATCTCCCCAAGTTCCCAGATGCCTTGGTTGGAACGCCGTCCTATATTGCTCCCGAGATGATCAGCGGCAGTTCAATAGATGTTGATGCGCGTACGGATGTGTATTTGCTGGGAGCCACTTTGCATCATGTATTGACGGGTACGCCTCGTCATCGCGGTGGTTCAATACAAGAAGTTTTGGAATCTGCAAGGGCTTCTAAGTCCCATGAGTATGACCATTCGGTACCAAAACTTCTTGCAGATCTGGTTAATCAAGCCTGTCATCCGGATCCCGATCAGAGAATTCAGAGTCCTGCAGACTTTCGCCATCGAATCGGGCAATTTTTAGAATATCAACAAGCGTATGGAATTAGCCGCGCTGCAGAAAAGGACTTGAGTACATTACAGAGACTCGTTGAATTAGATGACCCAACCAAGTCTCAACGGTATGCAATACAGCGTCATTATAATAGATGCCGATTTGGGTTTGAACAGGCTCTCGAGATTTGGCCCAATTTTGAGGTGGTCCAATACAATCTTAATCAGGCAAAAATTGCAATGATTGAACATTACTTGGCCCGAAAAAAATTGGATGCGGTATTGCCATTGCTGGATGAAGTAGAGCAAGTGCCGAGACATTTGAGTCAAGAGGTTACAGATTTGCTTACAGAGCAAAGTTCCATCCAATATGAGTTGGAACAATATCGAGAAGATCAGAATCGTAAACAATCCAGTACGTTGTTTCGATCTTCAATGTTGGTTGGGATGTTGGGTAGTTTGGTGGTAATGCTGTATTATCTGTTTCAAATTGAGGAAGTGGATCCCAATACCTTATCTGCGGAGTTGCTATTTTTTCACTCGCTGGTTTTGACTATACCGATCGCTCCAGTGGTTTTCTTTGGTCGCAATCGTTTGTTCGTCAGCTCAAATGCGAGACGAGCCTTGATTGCAATTGCCGGCATTATGCTCGCTCTCATTTTGCATCGGTGGATAGCGATGGAATATCAAGAGTTGCCATCCTCTATCATTGTGACAGATTTTTTTATTGCGGGTCTTGGATTTGCCAACACAGCGCCTTCCATACGGTATGGAAGATTGCTTGGCATCATGTGTTTTGCCATTGGTATCATCAATCATTTATTTCCGATTACCTTTTGGTTTGGAACACTTCTCATGGTCGTCGTCTTGGGACTCTGTATTTATGGGGATTGGCGCCGGAATTGGAATGAACCTGTCCGTAAAACATACTTAGATTGATTCGATACTTTTGATAGAGAGATCGAATCTATTGTTGTGGAACCATCAAATTTACACTAGACTTGATGCACGTCCCAGTGTTCAATGATGGGTTTATAAACGAAAATTTAAGGGTGATGGTATGCGTTTGTTTCCACTTGTATTAACAGTTCTGATTGGACCACTGGCTTGTACAGATGATGTGTCTGAGGATAAAATTGACGACTTGGATACAGCTGAATCCAATGAGGATACTGGTGCGAGTGAAGATACAGACTCCAGTGACACAACAGATACATCCGTAGAAGAAACAGATACTTCGGATACCGACATCGTTGAACCGGAACCAGATCCAGTAGAAGAAGTCTGCAACCGTTGGTTGACAGATCGTGCGGATATGAGTGAAGGGACATGGACAGGCAGTGTGAATACCTGTGATGCTGGTGAGGTCTCTCAAAATGGTATTGATAATGCGCTTCGTCTTGTGAATTTGTTCAGATGGCTGGCAGGTGTGTCTGAGGTGGAGACCAATGAGACATTGAACCAGAAGGCTCAAGATTGCTCTTTGATCATGCATGCCTATGGAGGACTGACTCATTATCCATCGGAAAACATGTCATGCTATTCAGAAGATGGTGCACTTGCAGCGAGTAAGAGTAATCTATCACCGTATGCTGGTGTTTACTCAGTCGATTTATACATGTCTGATCCTGGAAATGAAACAACCCTCGGTCATCGGCGCTGGATTTTATCCAATGGTCTTGGTCCGATTGGTTTGGGAAGTACTTCCGAATTTTCCTGCATGTATGTCATTGGTGGTTCCGGCAGTGATAGTTCGCCGTGGACGGCTTGGCCCCCTCCTGGACCTGTACCGTATGAACTCATGAATTTGGCGTGGGCAACATTGGAGCAAACGGGCTGGAGCATTCAAAGTGACTCGTTCAATTTGGGTAATGCCGCAGTGACGGTAACCTTAGACGACGGAACCGATCTGCCCGTGACGGTAACTGAATTGGGCGCCTATTATGGCAGTCAATTCGCAATCAGCATGGTTCCGAATGGATGGGTGTCTCAGCCAGGTAGAACATACGATGTACATGTTGAGGCAACAGGTGGCGTGATTGATTACACCGTAGAACTGGTTGATTGTACCAGTGTTGAGTAGTTAATCTATTTCTCTGATCAGTTGAACATATCTGTCCATTTTGTCTCTATTGAACAGTCTGGAAGAGCTTCTTTTATGCGATTACGTGTTTCAACAGACAAATCGTCCTCACTGGCATATAAAACTTCCAGATTTGTAAGTGTATAAAATGATTCAGGCAGGTCCATAATATATGTGCCTTCCAAGTTGAGAGACCTAAGGTTCTTGAGTGAACCAAAGGAATCTGGCACTTTTATAGAGTCGTTAAAAGACAGATCTAAAGAATCGAGTTTTGTTAAGCCAGATAAGTCGGGTAGTTTGGTTAAAGGACAATTGCTTGCCAAGTTGAGGTCATAGAGATTGGTTAGATTGCCTAGAGTTTTGGGTAATGATGTAAAACCATTGTTTTGTAAATCTAGGTATCGAAGATTTGGTAACTCTCCTATCCAATCCCCCAACGTACCTTGTTCTGAACAAGTCCATTTGAGGGTCCACAAGTTTTTTAATTTACCCAGCGTGTCAGGAAGTTTCGTTAATTGTGGCACATCAGCATCGGAGTTGATGTGGAGAACCGTAAGATTTATCAGAGAACCTATCTCTGCGGGCAGAGCAGTGAGTTGACTCATGTCAATGATTAATTCCTGCAGGTTTGTTAACTGTGCAATACTGGATGGGACTTCAGCACAGTTCATTTTCCAGTCCAATAGTAAAGATGTCGTGTCTTCAATGATTGTAGGATCATACTTACTAAGAGAGATCATCGACCAAATTTTTAGGTAGCAGTTGTTTTCTATCGGACCAATATGTTCAAGCAAAGAGCGAAAACTTTCTTCATCTGTATACATTGTTTCTGCGAGTTCACATCCTTGTTTGATGAAGGCTATATTGTCTGAGAGCAACAGTTGTTTAACTTTATTGACTGACTCGCTATCTTTAAACATTTGATTCCTCTTTTACTCTTGTCTATTCGAATCGAGACTTTGGCTCTGGTACCTCAGTTTCGCCATTTTCCATTTAAGGCTTCCACAGCAACCCAAAGCATCAAGTAGATTTGTGCAGATTGTTTTGGATTGAGTGGCATCTCTTCTTCCTTTTGCTCTTCTTCTGCACGATCGAAAAGTGCCCATAGGACTTCATCCATTAAGTGTGGCTGGCTGCGATTGACGCCTTTTGCCCGCTCAGAGAACCCGTCACCCGCAGGTAAAATCTGAGATACGAGAGGTTTGATTTTTGCTTCGGCATCACGGATGTCTTGAGTGTTGACTTTGCGCATATCGCCACCACTTTGTTCAAATACACGCATACAAACACTGGCCATGTACATCGCGATTTGACCGGCGAGGGGGTCAACACTAGCGAACTGCTCTTCCAAGTATTTCATCAATCGCTTTTGTCTTTTACTGAGGCGCATCGCTACCGGTTGAAAGGCATCACCCATATCGGCGCAGGCTTCTGAATGTTGGTGAACTTCGTCTCTGGGAATGATGGTAGACATTGGTGGCTCCGAGTGTGGGTGTTCGTTGTACCCCAGTCATTTAACCGATGTCAGTGGTCCGTTCAACCGATTTCGGATTGTGAAAGTCATTGAGAGCGTAGAGGGTATCTGCAACAGGTAGTTGAACTCGCTTCATATCGGGAAGTGAGTGTAGGAAATAAGATCCGTACCATGCTCTGGTAACTCTGTGGTCTAGAATGACCACAGAACCTTTATCCCGTTGAGTACGTATGAGCCGACCGAATCCTTGTCTCAAACGTAGAGCTGCCTGTGGTAAGGAATACTCTTGAAAAGGGTTCCCACCCTGTGCCACGATGCGTTCATGTCTCGCTTGATGAACTGGTTCACTAGGGACTCGGAAAGGGAGTCTAGGAATGATCACCATTTTCAGATCGTCTCCAGGGACACTGACACCCTCCCAAAATGAATCGGCGCCGAAAAGCACTGCGCGAGGTGTGTTTATAAAGGCATGTAGTAGTTGGGTTCGTCCCATCTCTCCTTGCTTAAAAAAGGCATACTTTCCTTCCAGTCTATCGACACATTGGTCGTACAAGGTCTGAACAGCCTTATAACTGGTGCAGAGCACAAATATACCACCGCGGGCAATGTGAATACACTGCTCTAGGAACGGAACAATATTTGTTAAATAGTCGGGGCTATTGGGGTTTGGTAAATCAACGGGTAGAGCAAGCAAAGCCTGTTCTTTATAATCGAAGGGTGTGGGTAAAATGCTGCAGTTTACAGTCAGTGCTTCGTTGGTGACATTGAGGCCTACTTTTCGTTTGTAATGTTCGAATGCTTGATTTACGGTCATCGTCGCAGAGCAAGAAACGAGGGATGGCATTTTCATCAAGAGATGCTCTCGAATTAGTGGGGCTACATCAATTGGAGCCAAGCATAGTTTGGCGGTCTTGGTACGTTCACCCTTTTTACCTCTCAATGTGGTCCGTTCAACCCAACGAACCAGTGTGTCTTCGTTGGTATCTGTCGGAGCGACTTCACATTCAGCGAACTGCTTCAGAAATCCAGAGTGCCCAAGTACACGACGATAGGTCCTTTGTAAATCCATGTTGGGTTGGGGGTGTTGAGAGAGCAGTGTCTCTGGCACTTCACTCAAGATGTCCGAGAGTCTTTGCAGACGATTGCACAATCGAGTGAGTTGATTTTCGGCAACGTCGAGCTGTGGGCGAACCCAATCTTGCCAGACCGGTGTTTGTGTTTCTTGATGTTTAATCCGCTTTGTACTCTCAATTTTGGGGAGTACTTGATCGTGAACCTCTTTGAACCAACTCGAGCAATTGATTTGGATATCCTTCGAGAATAGTGCGATCTCATCTATGGTATCGAAAGCCTTTTGTTTTAATTTGGGTGCCAAGAGGGAGTTCGATCCTAGATAGTAATGAGAGATGGACTCGAGGGCACCGGGGCGTCTTTTGGTGTTGAGTAGAGGAGCAATTCCGTTTTGAATCGATCGAGAAGACAATTGAGAACGCAATAAAGAGGTTGCAGAGTCTTCCAGATGGTGACCCTCATCCAATACCAGTCGGTCAAATTTGGGTAGGATACCATCGCCACCGGTATCGGCTTTGACCAATAGGTCGGCTAGCAATAGATGGTGATTGATGATCAGAAGATTGGCCCTTGCTGCCGTGCGTCGATGCTCATAGTAAAAGCACTTGTCAAAGTGTGGGCATTTTGCTCTCAGGGTTTGTTCTGAATCCGATTGAATCTCGTCCCAGATCTCTCTTTCGATGGGAAAGGGCAAATCAGATCGAGTGCCGTCGGTGGTGTTGTCCATATATTCAGCAACGGCCTTTAGAACGGTATCTTTCGGATTGCGATTGAGCGCTTCACCAAACTTACGGCGACAAATGTAATTGGATCGTCCCTTCATCAATGCATATTTAAAACTCATCCCCGCTCGTTGTAAAATGGGAATATCATCATTCACCAGCTGAGATTGCAAGGTGATGGTGAAGGTTGCGATACTGACCTTGGCATTATTTTTAAGGGACCACATCGTGGATGGGACTAGGTAGGCCAACGATTTACCTGTACCGGTTCCTGCTTCCAATAGAGCAATCTCATTGTTGTTAAATGCATTCGTAACGGCTAGCGCCATGTCGATTTGGCCCGTTCGAGCTTCAAAATTGGGCATGACCCTAGGGAGAGATTGTTCAAAGAATGCTTGAACCTCTGTTGGATCCAGTAATTTGGGGGTTTCCTTGTGCGGTTCGACCACCCAAAAGTCATCATCAACATTGTTGTTGACGATAATGACTCCGACTCCGTCATCCCCGTATCTATTTGCGAGGTACATGTCAGCTTCGGAAGCTCGTAGAACACCGCTTGGATGATTGTGAATGACCACCTGTCCCGGAGTGTATCTAGATAGCAACGCTGGAGTAGAGCCTTCATTGCCTCGACAGTGAATCTCTAAATCATGTACAATGCCGGCTTCATTCACATCTCCAATAGCGAACACTTCTACACCGCCAGCTTCACGAATGGCTTGTCGCATTTTATCAGCGGCGTGTGGGGTGAATCGGAGAGCAGACATGAGCCTCAACAAACAGAAGGGGGTGCTAAAGGAACGGGAAACGAGAGCAACTTCGGACTTGTACCATGGCAATGTATCTTATTTTTGGGCTGAAGAACGCTGTTAATTTCATTTGTTCAGATAATTTTGCCAATTGATCATTGTTTCGGACATAAAAAGTCCGTAAATGTTTGTAAATGGATGAGTTTCATCTATACTGAAGACATACCAATCAATATGGAGCAGCACATGCGTTTTCCTTTGAAGTCTTCAACCATCGCCGAAGCCGTTTATCATCCAGCCAGCTTAATTTTAGAAGTCTGTTTCCACTCTGGGCATGTCTATCGGTATACCGGTGTACCCAAGCATACCGTAGACAATTTTATTGGAGCGGACTCTGTAGGCCGATTTTACAATCGATGGATTAAAGGGAAGTTTCCATCGATGCGTTGGTTTTAACCTCTGGCTCAGTTTCTCGATACATGATGTTGAGATAGTCAGTGACCATGCGGTGTGTGTTGTAAATCGGTGCACATGTGCGGATTGCATCTTTCATCCGACCAGTCCAGTCCGGACGTGATTTAAATGCTGGAACAATTTCTGTCTCCAACAGTGTATACATCGATTCTACATCAAAAGCATCCTGTGCATCCAAGTCGGTCCACTCGTTTCGATCTCCGATTGCCCAACCATTGCGACCGTTGTACGCCTCAGGCCACCATCCGTCTAAGATCGAGAAGTTTAGGTTGCCGTTGAGTGAGGCTTTTTGCCCACTGGTACCACTCGCCTCTCTAGGACGCCTTGGATTGTTGAGCCATACATCACACCCTTGAGTCATCAATCGACCAATGTGTGCATTGTAGTCTGGTAAGAAGATGACACGGTCTGAAAATCGTGGGTCCCGAGCAAACTTCAATACATTTGCAAGGACCTTTTGACCAGGGATGTCTGCAGGGTGGGCTTTCCCTGCAAAGACCAGCTGCACCCCTTGATCAAGAATGGCTTCCAGACGATCTGGATCGTCAAAGATGAGGTCCCCACGCTTGTAGGTTGCAAAACGACGGGCAAATCCGATTGTGAGGTGGTTTGGATTGAGCACGTCACGTCCTAAGATTCGACGACTTTCGTCAACGAGTTTTGTTCGCAGAGTCTTACGCATCTTCCAAAGTTGTTTTTCTGGGATATCACAACTGTCCCAGATGTCACCACTTTCCAATTGCTTGGTCCAATTGGGTTGATACTCATTGAGTAGTGTACACAGTTCTGGTGCCATCCATGCAGTTGGGTGTACTCCATTGGTGATGTGTCCAATGTTGGCTTCTGGTAGGTCTTTGAACATTTCGCGAGATACTTCACCGTGCAGTGCACTTACACCATTGGACTTCCGTGTTCCGTTGAGTCCCAGTACCGTCATACTGAGAGGCAATTCCCAGTTGCTTGGATCTTCACGCCCTTTGTCCATGAATGCACCTTCAGTCAGTCCAACTTGTCGACGATACGCACCTAGGTATTCGTTGACGATGTGCCAGTAAAATGTATCGTGTCCAGCCGGTACAGGTGTATGCGTTGTGAAGACAGCTTGCTTTTGAACTTCTTTCCAAGCATCATCCCATGACAATCCTTGATAATGGTGCTCAATCCACAACTCGAGCAGTGCATAGGCCGCGTGTCCCTCATTCAAATGGTAGACATCACTCTCAATGTCAAGAGCTCGTAGAGCACGGATACCACCGATTCCCAATAGCATCTCTTGACCAATACGAACGCGCTTGTCTCCACCGTACAAACTTTTTGTGAGTTCTTTCATTTCGTCACTGTTTCCGTCAACATCGGTGTCGAGTAAGAGCAGTCGAGCGCCCCCAATCTTGACTTCATGAATCAGTACCTGCATTCGCTGATTTCTAAACGGGGTTGTGATTTGTGTCAATGTTTTCAGTGGCAAATGGCTATTTTTATAGTTGATGTACCCTGCACCTTGTTGACCACCAATGATGAGCTGATTGAAATACCCAAACTTGTACAACAGTCCGATTCCCACAAACGGAAGCTTTAAATCTCCAGCAGATCGGATGTGGTCTCCAGCCAAGATCCCCAATCCACCTGAATAAATTTGGAAAAACTCATGCAGTCCAAACTCCATACAGAAATATGCGATGCGTGGTGCACCTGGATAATCTGGTTTATCTAAAAAATCCTGATATCTGTTCAGTAGAGCATTGGCGCTCGCCACCCACTTCTTTGATGGCGATTTAAGATTGCTTTTCTGATATTCTGACAACAAAGCACAAGGGTTGTGATTCAACTCTTCCCATCGTACAGCGTCTAAAGCCTGAAAGACATCGTTTGCCCATGGATCTCCTGTCCACCAAAGGTCCTGTGACAGTTCATACAGTCGTGTAAAGATAGATGTTTTTGTTGTCATGATTCACTCCCTAATTTAGTGATAAAATGTACAATGGTGATTGCTTTATGGTTTATACATAAATCGGTTTCGTCTTGTGTACGCACAGAACTGCGTATTGACACTATATGCTTAAAATTCCATCAGAAATTTGAATGCGATCTTTTAGCCAAGTTCGGATGTATAACAGTCGAAATGTGATAAAAGGTCCTTTTTGTATTTTTGAGGCCCTATAGATTGAGGCGCAATCCATGACCCAGTACGAAGTGTGCGTCGGTGTATATTTTGCGCATTAATACCTCATCAATTTCTAAAACTGATATCGCTCTTTGTGCCGTATCAGATAATTCTCGAACAGCACTGTCTTTGCCTTTTGTTGGTCGTCGGAACTCAAATCGGAACCGTTTTGCCAGTTCTTCTGCAACCAGTATCGCAGAAGTGTATAAGTTCACTTCATTATTGACGATGGTTTGACCATAATGGGCGACGACTTCTTGAACGTGTTCCGGCATGCCCCACTCATGTAGGGTCATCTTACCGAACACCGTATGCGTTAACTCAAGGGCTTCCCAGAAGGTATGGTTGTCATCATTTTTACTGGTGATTTTTTTTAGACCCACAGCAAATCCAATCCGATGCAACAGTCCTGACATGAAGGCATCCTCACCATCCATGGACGTATATCGGGCAATCACTCGGCAGATCTGTCCGACGATTAGAGAATAGGTACGCAGCTGTTTGTGCTGCGCTTCCCATGAGTCAGAGGTGTAAATCTCTAGATCCAAGTAGGCTTGCATACTTACAGAACGCAGCCCCTCAGGTCCAAGACGGTGGATGACTTGATTCATATTCCGAATTGGGGTATTTCCGGAGTAATATGGGAGTCTACAGATTTCCAGGATGCT
>CAJWHX010000055.1 GCA_913040875.1 uncultured Pseudomonadota bacterium
ATCAATGTGACCATACGGGCTGGGTCTGATTGTACAACTTCTTCTTCTGTTTCTGTTGATTCTTGTATGGAGTCCATTCCAAAGATGAATTTCTTACGAACAAGGTGGGTTAAAATATCCGACCCACCATTGGTAATATTACTATTGAAGCCCATTCCAGCTGATGGTAATGAAGAGTCTTCTGGGGCTTGATTGATAAACAATCCCCCACATGAAAGCGCTTTAAAGTTTGTAGAGCGCAACTCCTCAGTCGATCCAAAAATAGAGACCAGTTTTCTGAACTTCAGTTGATTGTAGAGTGAGACGGCTTCATCGTAGTCGGCGACCTCATAGACTAGTAATATTGGACCTGGAGGTGTATCATCCAGCATTGTGTTGCCGCTTGCCCAATTGATTTTGTACAAAGCAGGTCTGACATAGTAGCCTCGTTGCTCGTTGTCTAAGTTTTCAACGTTGCGAATGGGGGTGTGTTTATTGGTGTATAAAGAATGGCCATATCGATGATACCGAGTTCTCCAGTGCTCTGATATCATAGGACCGAGATAGCTGTCCTTTTCAGACCCAAAACCGACTTTGATTTGATCCAAGCTTTCTGCCAGTGTATCGATTAGAAGATCTGCCATCCCTTTGACGATGAATACCCGACTGACCGTAGTAGGCCGCTGGCCTGTATATCGGACCGAACTGGCTAAAATCTCGCGAGCAGTATGAGTTAAGTCGGCAGAGTTGAGGACAATTGCAGCAGATTTTCCGCCAAAGAATCCGATAAACTTATGGTGAGGTGCAGGGGGTTTATTGTGCAAGATTTCAGTAGCTGTTGGATAGCTTCCAGCAAAGAGAGACCCATCGATCATCGGATGAGACAAAATGTACTGTCCGATGTGAGAACCAGGTCCTTGCACCATATTGAATACACCCCGAGGTAGTCTGCATCGATCCCACAATTCAGCAACGGCTTGTCCGACCCCAGGCGTATATTTACTGGGTTTGTGAACGACACAATTCCCCATTAGCAACGCTGCTGCCGAAAACCAACAGGAGGTCAGTAAAGGTTGGCTAAATGGGGTTAGCAAAGCGATGGTTCCCAAGGACTGGAGCTGGCGAACGATATCGGATGAAGGGGTTTCATTTTGCTGAAAGATAACATTTGCTGCGGCGATCAGCTTATCCATGTATTGATGGGCCATTGCCACTTCTTGTTTCGACTCCCACAAAGGAATCCCTGTTTCGCGTGTGAGTGTGATGGCCAACGACTTATTGTGGGTTTCTAGCTGCTCTTGAAACTGATTGACGACAGCCATTCTTTTTCGAACGGTGCTAGAGTTCCATTTCGCTTGGACTTCCTTAGCGTACAAAATGGCTTCTTTTGTATTTTGCAAGGAGAAGGGATATCTTCCGATTTGGTCAGAGCGATCGCCGGGATTGTTGTCATTGATAAAGCCACTTGTATGAGCTGCTTTGACAAAGGAGCCATAAACATAGTCGCCTTTTTTCAATAGAGGAGGTGATTTTAAATCCACAATGAAACCCGCGGTCAAAGATTGGAGAATATTCAACTAGTCTTAAAATATCTCATATTGTACAAAAAATACAGTATCCGTATCGGAAGTGCAAGCAAAACTACGGAATTGTCATCCATTTGCAACAAAGGAACGAATGGTTTGAGGTTTGGGGCAATGTCGGTTAGGTAAGACCGAACAGTTTTTTTACGCATCGTGTACAGTGTACATACATCCGTTCAACCACAGAGGTGTATCTTGACTCCTGATAAACGTGTCTATGATTCCATTCTTGACTGTGTGGGAAATACTCCGCTGGTCAGACTAAATCGAATTACCAAAGATTTGAAATGTACTGTGTATGCAAAAGTAGAATTTTTCAATCCTGCGGGGTCGATAAAAGATCGAGTGGCGAAGCAAATTATTGAGGATTATGAAGCAGAGGGTCGTATCAAACAGGGTGGAACAATCATTGAAGGAACCAGTGGGAATACTGGTGCTGGTTTGGCTCTTATGGCAACCTCTAGAGGGTACAAATCAATTTTCGTGATGCCAGATAAGCAATCGGAAGAAAAGCGTCAGGCCCTTCGGGCTTGGGGTGCAAAAGTGGTGATTACTCCAACGAATGTCGACGCTGATGATCCCCGTTCATATTACAAAGTGTCCGAGCGCTTGGTGCAAGAAACAGAAAATGCCTGCTACGGAAATCAATACCACAATCCGAGCAACCCCAAAGCACATTATCACTCAACAGGTCCAGAATTGTGGGACCAAACAGAAGGAAAGATGGACGTCTTTATTGCGGGTGTGGGTACCGGTGGGACAATTGCTGGCTGCGCTCAGTATTTTAAAGAGCAAAATTCCGAGATTAAAGTGGTTGCTGTTGATCCGGTGGGATCCTTGTATTACGACTATTTTTACAGTGGTGTGATGACCAAGCCGTATACGTATGTCCTTGAAGGAATCGGTGAAGACTTTATGCCATCCACCATGAGTTTTGACAATGTCGATGATGTTGAGCGGGTCACAGATCAGGAGTGTTTTGAGATGACTCGCAGACTGGTTGCAGAAGAAGGTATCTTTGCTGGAGCGTCCTGTGGAGCTGCACTTGCTGGGGCGATGAAGTACCTCAAAAAACACGATCGAGAAGGTATGGTTGCAGTGGTGGTGTTACCGGACTCCGCGAAGAATTATTTATCCAAAGTATTCAATGATCGGTGGATGGAAGAAAATGGATTCATGGATCCACCAACTGTAGAGGGTACCGTATCTGATTTACTGCACTCAAAATCCAAGCGCGAAGTGATTACCATTGGACACACCACAACAGTTGTAGACGCAGTTGAAACATTGAAGAAGTATGACTTTTCCCAAGCACCAGTTGTAGATGGAGAATCTCTGTTGGGAATTTTGACGGAGAAGAGTCTCTTGCATCACGCTATTAAAGGACATGCGGGTCAAGATACGGTTAGAGAGCTGATCGATATGGACTTTTGTGTTGTACACGAAGATACAGAGTTGTATGTGTTGATGGAACTGTTCAGTCGATTCGAAACGGCGCTCGTTTATGAAGAGAAGAAACCATGTGATATCATCACCCGGATTGATTTGATTGATTACATGTCTCGTTCTAAAAAACGTCGATAAAATCGAATCGAATTGTAGTTTTTATGACCGCAAAACGCCATTTGGATACCCTTGCAATTCATGCTGGTCAGTCTCCCGACCCCACCACGGGTGCTGTCATGACACCAATTTATCAAACGTCCACCTACGCTCAGAGTAGTCCTGGTAGCAATAATTGGGGCTATGCTCGAACCAGCAATCCGACACGAAGTGCCTTGCAAGACTGTATTGCTGCACTGGAAAAGGCACAATACGGGATTGTGTTTTCATCAGGAGTAGCCGCTATTGACGCTGTGATACGTGTGTTGTCCCCAGGGGATCTGGTCGTTTGTGGAGATGACATTTATGGCGGTACACATAGACTCTTTACCAAAGAATGGACTCGATACGGTATTGATTTTGTCTTCGTAGATACGAGCAATCCGAATTTGGTCATTCCCGATAGCGCTAAGATGGTTTGGGTGGAAACCCCCACAAATCCTTTGTTAAAAGTTACAGATATTGAAGTTGTTGCGCAAAAGTGTGCAAAGAGTGGAGCTCTTCTAGTGGTAGACAATACTTTTGCAACACCGGTGTTTCAACAACCATTGACCGAAGGCGCGGACATCGTGGTTCACTCTATGACCAAGTATTTAAATGGTCACTCTGACGTTATAGCCGGTGCAGTAGTGGTTAACGATGTAGATTTGGCTCGCAGGTTGGCTTGGATTCAAAATTCTGCCGGTGCTGTCCCTTCTCCAAATGACTGCTTTTTGGTGTTGAGGGGCTTAAAAACGTTGCACTTGCGCATGGAGCGTCATCAGTTTAACGCTCGACTGTTGGTAAACTGGCTCGAGGATCAGGAGAGAATAAAAAGAGTGTTGTATCCAGGCTTCGGAGGTATGATATCGTTTACCTTAGATGCTGATTTGGATGCTGCGAGGCGTTTTGTATCTTCAACAGAGATCTTTACACTGGCAGAAAGTCTAGGAGGCGTAGAGTCTTTGATTGGAGTGCCAGCAGTCATGACGCACGCATCTGTACCGGCAGAAGTTCGCAGAGAAATTGGAATAGAAGATGGACTCATTCGAGTCAGTGTTGGAATTGAACACATTGATGATTTGATTTTGGATCTAACATTGGCAATGCAGAAAACGTTTATCACACAAGGACAGCAACATGGACAGTGACAAGCAATATGGTGGCGGAATGTTGCGTAGATTTGGACTGCTGTATTTTTTGAGTGGTGTTGGATTGTTGCTGCGAAAACTCCGCATGAGCGATCGTTCTGCCAACAATATTCGCGAGGCATCTGAAAAAGGTCCCGTCGTCTATGTCTTTTATACACGGTCTAAATTGGACTGGCTGGCGCTCAATAGGGTCCTCAATCAGCGTAGACTGCCTCTGGCTGAAGTGTCTTTGAATATGCGGGTTCTTTGGTATCGTCCTCTGATCGATGCCTGTGTGCAAACTTGGGGGGCGATAAAGCGACTGACGGGTAGTTTAAACGACAAACAGCTCTTAAAACAAACATTGGAAAAGAAGGGCGTTGCAGCGATATTTCTCACAAAGCCGTCGGGGTTCTTTTACACCAACACCGATGCGCTAGAATATTTGGTCGACTTGCAATCGAATACGGATATGTCGATTCAGTTGCTTCCAGTTGCTGTCGTGTGGCAACGCAAACCAAGTAAAGAACGTTCGGATTTGATGCGTTTTATTTTGGGGTCAGAAGATCAACCGGGTCCGTTGATGAAGCTATTTTCAGTGGTCAATCGAGATCATGAGCCGATCATTCAGGCTGGAGAGTCTGTAGAACTCAACGAAGTGTTGGAACGCTATGCCAATCAGCCCGCCAAACGTCAAATCCGAGTCGCTCGTCTTTTACTGAAGGGCTATCTCTATAGAGAGATGCATGCGATTCAAGGTCCAAAGATTCGTTCGTTTGATTGGTTTCGCCGCCAGATTCAACTGGCACCAGAAGTTAAGGCGTTGATCCAAAGCGAAGCGAAACGGACTGGAAAGTCTGTAGAACGCCTTCGCAATGAGGTTGATAAAACGGTTGAACACATCGCAGCACGATTTTCCTTTCGAATTTTGAAAGCCTTTGCCCTATTTTGTCGCTTTGTTTGGAATCAGATTTTTTCTGGCGTCGACTTACGACCCGAAGACATCGAGCGAATGAGAGAAGCCGTGCGTACTGGAACCCCTATTTTGGTACCGTCACACCGTTCTCACTTGGATTACCTTCTGATTGGATCTCAATGTTATGAACATGGCCTGGTTTTGCCATATGTTGTAGCAGGAGAAAATCTATCCTTTTTCCCAATGGGGCTTTTGTTTAGAGGGAGTGGAGCATTTTTTATCAAGCGTTCATTTAAAGAAGACCCGATTTTCCCCACTGTTTTTGAACGCTACGTCCGCTTGTTGATTCGCGAAGAGATTCCAGTGGAGTTCTTTATTGAAGGTGGACGGTCTAGAACCGGCAAGCTTTTACATCCAAAACTGGGAATGCTTCGGATGGTGGTCAATTCAGCTGTCCATATGAAGTCCGATAGAATTTTGACGATTTTGCCGATTGCTTTTTCCTATGAACAGATTGCAGAGGAAAAATCCTACGCCAAAGAATTGTCAGGACGATCGAAACAAAAGGAAAGTGTTTCAGGTGTTTTGAAAGCCCGTAAAATTCTCAAGAAACGATATGGGAAAGTCTACATGCGTGTCGGAGAGCCCATCTACTTAAACCAGATCATCGCTGGTTTTGATACTCATTGGGATGAAATGGAAGAACCTGCACAGAAGGAGCAGTTGAAAGGGATAGCGACGCAAATTATGCACGGAATTGGACAGAACATGCTCATTTTGCCAACAGGGATTACGGCTTTGGCCCTCTTGTCTGATCACAGACCCGGCATTTCATTGAATAGAGTTCATGAACGAGCGGAAAGGTACGATCGTTTACTTCGCCATCAAGGTGCGATGGCAGCAGAATCGTTGAATCATGGGAAAGAAATTGTTGAACAGGCTCTGCAACGGTTCACCTCTGAACGCTGGATTGAGAGACTCGAAGATGCACAAGGTGTCGTGATTCGAGTTGTCCCAGACTCTAGAATCACAATGGAGTATTACAAGAATGGTTTAATGCACTTTTTAGCACCGATATCTCTATTGGCTGCCGCAATTGTTGCAACAGATGGCGATTGTCAAGGCGATGAAACATTGAGACTTTTCTTGGAGCAATCCTTTGTGTTGCGATTCGAGTTTCCTGCTCATCCAACGTATAATTTCCGTCAACTTGCGGAAGTATCTCGTCAATCGATGGTAGAATATGGTGCACTTCGTACGTCGGAAGAGGATGGGGAAGTATCCTACGAAGTTGATTCGATGGAGATGCTTCATGAGTTGGCCAGTCTAACCACCAATTTCCTTGAAACCTACATCTGTGTTCTCCGAGCCTGTCAGTCCTTCGCTGCCATAAAAATATCTGAAAAGGAATTGAAAAGAAAGATTCAAGACTATGCCAAAGCAAGGCTTGCAGTAGCAGAAATCTTAAGACCGGAAGCATTGTCTAGTGTGAACATTGCGAATGCGCTATTTTCCTTTAAAGACGAGGGAATATTAACGTTCACAGATAGTGGTTTTACCATGGATGAAGAGGTCTGGGAGCAACACAGGCGCGATTTGACTACAATAGTGAAAAGGATGAATCGATAACTAGAAGATTCGCAAACGATCTACCGATAAAATGAGAGGAGAACAATGCTTTGGATGATACTGTCAACGATGGTTTTTGCCAGTCCAACGGCTACTACAGTCACTAAAAAAGGTTCGTGCCCATCAGGGTACAGCAGTTCTGGGAATTATTGCAAGCCCAATTCTGGAGCGAGATTTGCGATTGAAAAGACAGGTTCGTGTCCGTCTGGCTACAGCAGTTCGGGTGAGTATTGTTTGGCGAACTCAGGGGCTTCTTTGGCTATACATAAAAGTGGTTCATGTCCATCAGGGTACAGCAGTTCTGGGAACTATTGTTTGGCTCAATCTGAGAAGCGAACTTCTGCATTGACTCCAACTACTGTCACTAAAAGTGGTTCGTGTCCATCGGGGTACAGTAGTTCTGGGAATTACTGCAGACCCAATTCTGGAGCGAGATTTGCGATTGAAAAGAGAGGTTCGTGTCCGTCTGGCTACAGCAGTTCGGGTGAGTACTGCTTGGCGAACTCTGGTGCCAAATACGCTATACACAAAGATGGTTCGTGTCCATCAGGGTACAGCAGTTCTGGGAACTATTGTTTGAAGTATTGATGGCTAAAATCAATAAAGGGAGCTCGGAGTCTCCCTTTACAGTACAGTGCAGTAAGAGTGAAACCTATTTGCTAGTCACTAGCAGCGCACGACTTGGGTCTGCAGGATGTAAAGAAGCAGTTTTCTGTAGTGCATTGGCGGCGGCTTCCGCATTCCCATTCAAAGCATAATAGTTCGCTGCGGCGAAACTCAATTGAGAGCTAATGGCAATCAGTCCTTCTACAGATTCCAATACTTTTTTGGCTTGATCAAGGTCACCCGCATATGAGTAGCTCAGCAACTGAATCGCTTTTCTAGTGGTGAAAGTATTTCGATTCCAACTATCGGTATTGGGGATCCATTCTAACAGAGCCTGTTGCGCTTCTTGTAGTGATGCGGTTGCCTTGGAGAGCTCTTCGTTGATCTCTTCATTGACTGATGGATTTGCGTTTTCGGGAGTTTCTTCACTTCCAGTTGCAGCTTCTTGTATGTCGTCCTCGCCCTCGGTTTCGATTGGAGAGTTTTCAGCTGTCAAGTCGGCAACCTTTTGGGTCCAGAAACGCAGTTCAGCAAGTCTAGAACCGGCATGTTTTGGATGACGTTTAGACCAGTCTCGCATCATTTCCACAGCAGTAGTTTCATCCGTTTGGGCAATTGCATTATCCATCCAAATCATTGTGTGGAAAGGATCGTCGTTCAACGTTACGGCTTCTTGAAACAATGCATCGGCTTGTTCCCATTTACCTTGATCTGCGTAAATGAGAGCCAGTGTAAATCGATTTAGCGCTCTTTCACTTCGACTATCTTCGAGTTTTATCGATTGACGGATTGCTTCATGGGCGAGTTCAGTTTTTCCTTGAACCATCGCACTGCTTGCAAAGACCTGAGCGAGTTGAGCATCTAGATCCAAATTCTTACGATAATTTGTTTCGACTGCTTTGTGATCGCCATTGACCAAGTCAACAGCCGCTACATAAGAGTCGATTCTGTAACAGGATTCCGGTTGAGAAATATACCAGCCATCCTCTACAGAGTTGATAGCCGCCTCGTTGCTACGTGCTTTTGCGGCTTCAACTTCTTCTTCACTCATATCGCTTTGAGCATTGTTGATATCCATTCTACGTCCGAGGTCGATGTCCCACCAAGAATGGTAGAGCTCAGAGGATTTTATGAAGGCTTTGCGAGCGACATCCAGATTTCCGAGACGATATTGTGCAGAGCCATAGTCGAACCACAGATTGCAGTCTGTCTTTTCTTCTTCATCTTCAAGCAAAAGGTCATACTTTTCGATGGCCTTTTCTAAAGAACCGCCGGATTCTAAAACAGATATGACTTCGTATAAACCCGGGATATTCAGCTTGTCTGATTGTTCACCATCGGTCTGTTCGGCAGTGTCGTCTTCTGAGTCGGCATCGGGTTTTGCTTCGAGATTATCCAAGGCGATCTCGAGTTCAATATCAAAGAAAGTTTGGAACTGAAAGCCATCGTGTTTTGCGAAGCCAATAGTTTCAGACGTTTTATCGACGACCACGTCATATTCAATCAGAACATCATATCCAATTTGTGCAGAGTCTGCGACGAGTCCATCGATAAGATCCTTTGAGACGTAGCGTTGTACATATGTGGGAACAAGTTCTAGATCTCCTACCGTAGAGGTCATCCAATCTGCACGTACGTCTGCACGATATGTATTGATATCAGATGTTGCATCGGAGTATTTATCCAAGATAGAACTATTGTTTCGAAACTTTAGAGATGTTTGTACGACCGTGTCAGAATCACCAAACTGTGCGTCTACAATTAACTTCTCACCAAGAATAATGTGTTTGTTTTTGCCAGAGAGAGTTTTCTTTCCTATTGTTCCGACTAGATCTACCGCTGATTTGTAGGGCACGCCTTCTACACCAAGTTCTTTCATCAGGCCTGCACCGTCGTCGCTAAATTTTACGATGCCTTGACTGTGAAGTACAGCGTATGAAGTTGGAAGAGCAGCCAGTCCGATGACCATTTCAGTGAACTTATCATCAAAAAGCTCTTCTTCAGCTCCGATTACAAATCCTGTCACATTGCTGAGCACCATACCGCCAACACTCAAGGTTGGGATGACTGCGTATTTAATTTCTCCGCCGACTTTGTAGTCTGTTGGAACGGGAATTAAGCGTTTGTTGGTCACTTTGACATCGAGCTCATTTCGTTTTGCAAAATCTTCTGTAATAAAGATGTGTGGTAGTTCAGGGATCAGATGAACGAGATCTCCACGGGCACCTTCTTCAGTCGAGGGTGTTGTCGCAAACGTTTTCAGTGTTGGGCGTCCTTTTGAATCTTTATACAAAGGCACTTCAACAGTTCCTTCAAGGGTCACAGATTCAACTGAGCCAATCTTGTCTGATAGATGCCACTCTTCAAAGTCCGCTAGTGATACGGGGTTTACTAGCGGCGAACCCGCATGTGACGTGTTGATAAAACCTGCGAGGGTCAATGCGGTAATCAAGGACATTCCCTGCTCCTAAGCAAAATGAAAAAACAACTCTGTGAATATAAGCAATTGATAATGAAACTATCGTTTTACACCATCCGTTGCAACCTTTGAGAAAAAACCGTGACGTTTCAGTGTTCTGGTTCACATACAAAGACAAATATGGATACATACCGATCGATTACAACAGCAGTCATCGAAACCCAAGGAGCGAACGATGAGCACAATTATTTCTGTCTATGGAAGCATGATTCTAGATTCACGCGGAAACCCCACTGTCGAAGTTGAAGTGGTAACCGACTCTGGCGCATTTGGTCGAGCCGCCGTTCCTAGTGGTGCCAGTACCGGAGAGCACGAAGCCGTAGAGTTGAGAGATGGCGGAAACTCATGGATGGGGAAAGGAGTTCAAAAGGCTATTGAGCATGTGAATCGATTGTTGGCTCCTCAACTTGTTGGTGAGTCTGTATTTGAGCAACGGTATTTGGATCAAAAGATGCTTGCTGTTGACGGTACAGACAATAAAGGGAAATTGGGTGCAAATGCCATTTTGGGATGTTCAATGGCGATTGCGCGAGCTGCGGCGAATGACCTGAATCAGCCGTTGTATCGATACTTGGGTGGCATCCACGCATCGCGCTTGCCCGTACCTTTTATGAATGTGTTGAATGGTGGGTCACATGCGGACAACAATGTCGATATTCAAGAATTTATGATTGCTCCTGTGGGGGCAGACTCACTACTAGAGGCAATGCAATGGGGTACAGAGATTTATCACAACTTGAAAAAACTTCTTCAATCAAAAGGTCTTGCGACTGGTGTGGGTGATGAGGGCGGTTTTGCTCCCAATCTTCCGAGTAACGAAGAGGCTCTCAAATTGATAGCAGAAGCTGTTACCAAGGCTGGATACGAGTTGGGATCACAGATTGCACTGGCACTTGATGTCGCTGCTACAGAGTTCTACGATAGAGAGACCGGTCTGTACAACTTGGATGGTGGCACTAAAGACGCGGACGAAATGGTTGCTTACTATACAGATTTAGCGGAGCGTTATCCTTTGCTGAGTATTGAAGATGGTCTTGATGAAAACGATTGGGATGGTTGGGCAAAACTAACGGCTGCGCTTCCAAATATTCAATTGGTTGGAGACGATCTTTTTGTAACCAATCCAACCCGACTAAAGAGGGGGATTGACAATGGCGTTGCCAATTCAATCCTGATCAAGGTCAATCAGATTGGTACACTCACCGAAACGATGGAAGCGATTGAAATGGCGCATAAGAATGGCTATTCGTGCATGATTTCACACAGATCTGGTGAAACAGAGGATGCTTTCATTGCTGACCTAGCGGTTGCAACCAATGCTGGTCAAATCAAAACCGGTGCACCATGTCGCTCAGAGAGAACGGCAAAGTACAATCAACTGCTCCGAATCGAAGGTGATTTCGAGTGGGTTGATGGAAGTCAAACGAAGCAGTCTTCTACATACGGTAGAGGTCGTTAATAGACGTTCGTCACTCGTTGACTTCCGTAGGAAATTCTTCGATGAGGACCACTCGGTCTTCAAAAGTATAGCCCTCCGCACGCCATGACTCATAAATCTCTTTGGGAATTAGGCGTCCAGGGGGCTTTGCCAATCCGACAATGCTTCGTTCTTCGATCGTTGCCATAACTGCAATAGAACTTGCAAAAATTGCGGGTTGTGCATTTCTTGTTAATTGAAGGATATCTTCAGGACCATCTTTCATAATAGAAAACAAATTTTCGGAAATAGCGTCATTGACCTGTTCAAACACAAGCTTTGCAGATGTGCTCTTTCTCGCGAGCTCTGCACCCATCCCAACTATTTGCGTACCTTGGCCGGGAAATAAAAATGCAACCGGTGAATCCATATTTTTCTTCCTAAATGATATTTGCGGCTCAAAGCCAAATTGTATTAAAAATCGGTGTACCTGATTTGCAATACATGGTGAAGTGTATTTTTTTCACAGCTCTCTTGCAAAACCCCTTAGATTAATGCATAACCACATCAATTCCGGATGATTTAGTGTATAATCCACTTTTAATCACACTCCCTTGCCAGCAGCGGTGCTGGCTTGTCACACCAAAGAAAAAAGTGACGATTAGCCATAAGGAGAGAAGTATGAGGCTATATGAATGCATATTGATTGCACGTCAAGATGTGTCCTCTGGACATTTTGAAGAATTAGTGAACGATTTTTGCGCTATCATCGAAAACGATGGTGGCTCTATAAAAAAACGCGAATATTGGGGTCTTAGATCTCTTGCCTATAGGATTAAAAAAAATCGAAAAGGCCATTACGTGTTATTAAACATCGAAACGGAGCCGAAAACGCTTGCTGAGTTTGAACGGGTAATGGGTCTTAACGAAGATATACTGCGATTTATGACTATTTCTATAGAAGCTGTTGAAGAGGGTCCCTCTATAATGATGCAGGTGAAGCCAGAGCGGTCAGAGCGCCCACGTCAAGATCGGGAGGTACGTGGAGAACGTAGGGAGCCCAAACAAAATGAGGAAATGTCTGTTGACGCAGTCATTGAAGGAGCTTAGAAATGACTCAATTAGAAATTACGAGAGAAGCAGTACGTCGCCCTCAAAATAGACGTCGTAAATCATGTCCATTTTCCGGGCCTAGTGCGCCAAAAATCGACTACAAAGACGTAAAACTCCTTGCTAGATTTACGTCCGAGCGTGGTAAAATTGTTCCATCACGAATTTCAGCTGTTTCCGCAAAAAAACAGCGCGAGTTATCGACAGCGATTAAACGGGCTCGTTTTCTTGCCCTGATGCCTTATGCGTCAGTTTAGTAGGAGGTGAAAAATGGAAATCGTACTTTTAGAGCGCGTTGAAAAACTTGGGCAAATCGGTGACGTTGTAAACGTAAAGCC
>CAJWHX010000056.1 GCA_913040875.1 uncultured Pseudomonadota bacterium
AACATATTCGTCGTGAGTTAGAACAGATCCGTTTGATTGCCGATGAAGTCCTCCCTGCCGAAGCTGAAAAAACAGCCAAAGAAAATGCCGCCCGCGGTCAAGCTGCGTTCGTAGAACAAAGTGGTAAGGCGAAAGCAGAAGTCCTCCAAATGATGACCGATGCCTGGCTCAGTGCCGGTTCAGATGCCAAGGATATCTTCTTGATTCAACAACTCGAAGAAGTTCTAGAGACAGTGGTCGATCGTGTCAAAGGTTCATCCGTATCAGAAGTGGTCCTTTTAGACAGTGGCGATGGTTCAGCCCTTCCAACATATATTTCAAGTTACCCTGCGGCGATTCGTCAGGTCTTAGAGGAACTTCGTGCCTCTACAGGCGTTGACGTCACTGGTATCTTGTCGGGGAACAAATCCTTACCAACGCAAGCGGAGAAGTAAGACATGGAATTAATTATTAGTGGAATCATCCTTATAATTGTAGCGATTACTGCAGTAACCTACATTTTAAAGAATCTGATTTATGTTTGTGGACCAAACGAGGTCCTCATCTTCTCCGGTAGTACTGTCAACACATCTACGGGGTCTCGTGGTTATCGTGTGATTCGTGGTGGGCAAAGCATGCGAATCCCGTTGCTTGAAACGGTGGATAGTCTTAACCTCACCAACATGATCATTGACGTTGCCGTCAGCAATGCCTATGCTCGCGGTGGTATACCCCTCTCCGTAAGCGGTGTAGCCAACATCAAGATCGCATCTCAATCTCCTCACTTGGATCATGCTATTCAAAGGTTCACCGGAAAGTCTCGCAAAGAGATCATTCGAATTGCGAAAGAAACCCTAGAAGGGAACCTTCGTGGTGTATTGAGTCAATTGACTCCGGAAGAGGTGAATGAAGACAAAACGCGTTTTGCTGAGATCCTATTGGAAGAAGCCGATCACGATTTGGCAAGACTCGGATTGGCTTTGGATACCTTGAAAGTGCAGAATGTAACAGATGAAAGAGGCTTCCTCGATTCGATCGGTCGTATTCGATCAGCAGAAGTCATCAAAATCGCCACCATATCTGAAGCAGAAGCTCACGCCAAAGCGACCATCAAAGATGCTATTAACTTGCAACGAGCACGACTGGCTGAAATCCATAACCGTCAAAAGGAACTGGAGGCCGAATCGCTACGTAAAATTCGGGATGCTCAAACTAAAGCGGCTGCATTGGTTGCTGAAGAGAAAGGTCGTATTCAAGCACAAGTTGCCCGAGCAACAGCAGATATCAAGGTACAAAAGGCTCGTGTTGAACAAATCAGACAGGAACTAGAAGCAAACTTGATTGAGCCATCGAAAGCCGAGATGCAAGCGTCTATTGCAACTGCTAAGGGGGATTCTGCAAAAATCATTGAAGATGGTAAAGCAACCGTTGCTGTTCTCTCTGAAATGATAGCTACTTGGCAAGCCGGTGGTGAGAACGCTCGAGACATCTTCTTGATGCAAAAACTTCAATCGGTCATGTCCGCAATGGTTTCCTCTATTGAGAGCATCGAAGTTGATAAGGTAACTATTCTGCCTTCCGGTAATGGTGGTGACTCCACTGGTGCAAACCTCGCGCGTTTGAATGAGGAAGTTCGAGCCTCTGTTGGAGTCGATATCCCAGCCCTAATCGAAGCGTGGAAACAAGGACAACAGCGAAAATAACCTGACAGCTGTGGTCAAAACATCAAGGTGGGTCATGCCCACCTTGTTTGTTTTTTTCACACTCCTTAATTCAAGAAACCATTTGCACTTCTATAACCCCACCGTAGCACCAACTGGGAGTACCATTGGCTCAGAGCCAAACGCTTCGACATCTCGTATAAAACCTTCTAAATCAACCATCGGCAACGTATATTGTTGCTCTGCCTCCATCGGTATCCAAAAGCAATCCCAGTGACAGGCCATTACAATTTTGGGTTTGACGATGGATATAGCCTCTTCTATGTAGTTTGGTCTTGAGTTTCGACCTATCGCACATAGGCAGAGAACATCTACTTCAAGTCCGTTCCATTCTTTTGCAAAGAACTCCGCAGAATCAACGTGCATAAATTTGAGCCCATCGAGTTCAATGTACCAATTGAGTACGTGACCATGACGAAATCTCCAGTAATTTGTCGGCCATTTAAAGGTGTCTGGAATTCTGCCCGGTAAGGGTACGCGATTGAAATATACCTTCCCGTGTGCCGCAGGGATTCCCCGAACCAAGTTTCCTTCTCCACAGGCGATGTCGTCTCTGCCATGTGTAGCCAACATCTGACTTTCCGGCACACCAGCCGCACGTCCAACACGAATCACATCTTCAGAGCCAATCAATCTCGCTCCCGTCTGGTGGCACACACATGGCGCATCCAAAATGTGATCATGATGGGCGTGACCAACCAAAACATCATCCGCATTGGGAATCCACTTCTTCACCAAATATTCATCGGATTGCAGTTTTGTAAAGGCATGCTGATTGAGACTTGGACGAGTAACATATGGATCAACAACCAGCGTACGATTTGATCCGGAAAAAACAAACCCTGCGGTCCCCAAGTAGGTTAAGGATATGGACGACTGTAAAGATTCTGGCCGTCGTTCCAATCCCTTATGGAAGGGCTGAATTGGACTGAATGGAAACGCAGATAAAATATTCGTCAACATAAGATTCTCACAGTGTGGGTCATACACAGTGTATTTTGGGAGGTCACATTACACAACTTCATGGAAAAACAGAGGGCCTCAAAAAGAGTGACCACAACTCTTTACAGCAATTGTACAACCGTAGAGCCACGAGAAACCGATTTATTGATGCACATTTGGGTCGTCAGCTGACACTCATTTCCCGCTCTATCAATCGTCAAGTTGGTATCCTCATCGATAGAAATGGAAACATCACGCATGTTATTGTGGGAGATGCCCATCAGATATTCATTCCGGATCTATCTAGGCACAGAGCCGGTGCAAATCGATTTCGTGGCTTGAGACTCATCCACACCCACTTACGGAAAGAATCGCTGAATCAAGATGATTTGACAGACCTCAGTCTACTCCGATTGGATACGATTGTTGTCGTTCATGCTGATATGAACGGTGAACCGTTAAACACTGAATATGCTTATCTAGATCCAGAAGCCAAAGAAGGGAAGAAGCCGTGGAAAATCGAGAAAAGAAAATCCATATTCGATTGGACGGATGACTTCCTCGTATTCATTAATGACATCGAATCACAGTTCTCAAAACAAGACCGCATCTCCAAAATCAGCGGGAAAGATGGGGTCATCTTGGTCGGAGTGGGAACCAAAGGAAAAGTGGAAGCACTGTCTAGCATTGAAGAACTGGCGCGTTTGGCTGACACAGCAGGTTTACAAGTCCTCGGTAGACAATTGCAAATCCGTCGCAAAATTGACAGTAAATTGGTGGTTGGAAAGGGAAAACTACAAGATATCCTCATCGATGCAATGCAAAAGGATGCTGATGCACTGGTATTTGATCAAGAACTAACCCCCTCCCAATTACGGAATATTGCTACAGCAACCAACATCAAAGTAATTGACCGATCACAGCTGATTCTCGACATCTTTGCAAAGAGAGCCAAAACGCGTGAAGGCAAACTGCAAGTCGAAATCGCACAACTCAGGTATCGAAAGCCCAGATTAAAGATCATGCCCACCGCAATGAGTCGTCTAACCGGTGGCATTGGTGGTCGAGGTCCAGGTGAAACCAAACTGGAGATCAATAAACGTAGAGCCGATGAGAGACTCACACGGCTTGAACGAGACCTGAAAAAACAAGGAAAGGTACGACAAGAGCAACGAAAACGACGACAACGAAACAATGTCCCTCAGGTCTCCTTAGTTGGCTACACCAATGCAGGTAAATCGACGCTTCTCAACACCATTACGCAATCAAAAGTGCTTGCTGAGGATCAATTGTTTGCCACGTTGGATCCCACATCTAGACGGTTTCGATTTCCATTGGACAGGGAAATCATCTTAACGGATACGGTCGGTTTTATTCGGAATCTACCCAAAGAACTTATGCAGGCTTTTGAGTCTACATTTGAGGAAACCACTTTGGCTGACCTTATTGTACACGTCGTCGATGCTGGTGACCCTGAAATGGATATCCACATCAAGGCTGTTGATACGACGTTGAAAGCCTTGAATGCCGATCAAATCCCTAGAATGTTGGTATTCAACAAAAGCGACACCATTGATTCGGAAGCAAGAACAGAATGTGCTCTCAAGTATGGAGCGCTACTGTGTTCGGCCATCACCAAAGACAATCTGAGTTCCGTCATCGATGAGATCTATCGTCGATTGTTCCAAATTCGTTCCGAGTCCAACTCATGATCTTCTGGATTCTATTGTCTTGCACAGTAAACCGAATGGACACCGGTTTTTGGAGCATAGAGTATCAAGCCCCAACCATTGAGGTGTTTGAAGTTGACTGTGATGACAAAGAGTGGACGATAGAGGTCTGGACAGAGCATTGGACCGGCAATGGTCTACTGTGGATGGCAAATGACAACCGGTATGAACGCCACACGCTCTACTCTGTATCCGCCGATGCGGAAGGAGAAGGTGACCGTTTGCGCGTTCAACTACCCGTCGTAGCCGACTGGAGAGATGCTCAATCCGGTAGAAGCAGTGGATTTAACTGTATGGAACTGGAGCAAATGGGTTTCTTTATAGGGATTCGACATCCTCAAACCTTAGACATCACCGATTGTGCTGAATATGTTGATGGCGATACTTTTACAAACGAACCGACGCTTGCGATATGGGGTCACGTTCCTTTACCCGACTGCCCTGTATCGGTGGAGAGTTCCTCTGACTAGACGTATCAGACACGACACGTTGGCTCGCTATTTCTCTCGCGAGTGTCCAAGCTGCAATCAATGACGACGGATTCGCACAGCCTTTCCCAACAATGGCATCTGCTGTTCCATGGTCGACACTTGTTCGGACAATCGGAAGTCCCAATGTCCAATTGACCGACTGACCGAAATCAACGAGTTTCAAGGGCGTCAATCCTTGATCATGATACATCGCAACCACAACATCAACCTTCCCATCTCTTGCCATCAAGAAGGCCGTCTCGGAAGATACAACATCTGTCACTGAAACTCCACTCCTTCGGAGTATCTCACAAGCTGGTTGAACAATCGAAACATCTTCACCGCCGAGCTTTCCAGATTCCCCTGCATGTGGATTGAGACCACAAATCGCAAATCGTACCGATTCTCCACGATCTCTCCAAGCTTGGTGAGCGGTTTGTACTGTATGGACAATCCCTTCTATTGTTAAGGAACTCGCAACCGTATTCAGGGGAATGTGTGTCGTCACCAAGACAACTTGATATCGCCCCCCACTAAAAGCCATCACCGGATTGGAAACACCGCATAGATGCCCTAAATACCCAGTGTGTCCAGCAAACTCAAACCCCTGGTCCATCAGCACAGATTTACTGATGGGTCCTGTTACCATCGCGGAGGTTTGATTGGACAGACACATCTCAGTAGCAATCCGAATGGCTTGCACCTCTGCAGGTTCGTCACCATCTTCAAATTCCACCACTTGAACCAACGGAAATTCCCACAGGTGATTCCAGTTCAGCCCCATTTGACGAAGCGCGTTGACCAAAGTCCCCTTCCGACTCAGCAGAATCGTTGAATGCTGAAAAGACTCCAATGCTTTGATACATATCTCTGGGCCGATGCCCATTCCAACAGTCAAAGCGATGGGTTTCATGCACACTCCAGTCTATTCGGTTGCCTTAGTATCCAAATGTATCGTAATTGCGGCGCGAGACTTGGCTGCTTCAAACCAAGAGGCCATTTCCTCTTCAAATCGTGCAGCATAATAGGCATCCATAATTTGCGGACGGATAGACTCAAGCGGTGGTGCCTCTTGTTTTCGCTGGGCTTTGACGTGTAAGAGATACACCCCTGACTCCAGTTCTAAGGGTACACTCACCCCACCAACTGGGAGGCCAAAGGCTATCTCTTCTAGATCTCTCCGTAGCTGACCTTTCGCGAAGGAACCCATCTTCCCACCGGTTGAGGCGAGACCCGATTGGTCATATTGTTTTGCCACGTCTATAAAATCCACACCATTGGCAAGCAGTGCAGTAATCTGCTCTAAGGTAGCATTCCTATCTGATATCGCCTGTTGATTCATGGCGTCAATTTTATCCTGAGCCTCTTCGATGGTTATCCCTAGGGCTTCCGATACTTCCTCAGCAGGACGTGCCGACGGAGGATCCTTTAAGAATATACCATGCAAGTCAATCACATCGGGTTGTTGAATTTTGACTTGTCTGTATTGTTCTTGGATTGCTTGTTCATCAACAACAATGCGAGGTTGCAAAATCAACTGATTGAACTTCATTTGACGAAGAGACTCACGAATCTCTCCTATATAAGCGTCCCATTCCAACCCAGAGGACTCCACCTCACTGCGCAACTCACTCCGAGCAATCCCATTGGATTCAGCGATATCACTCATTGCACCTTCAACTTCTTCTTCGGTCACATCCATCCCCAGACCTTGAAGTTCTTGAGAAACCAATGTTCGCTGAATCAGTGTGCTCAGCACTTCCAGTTCAGCCGCTCGGAGATTCTCCGTGCCAATCTGTGCAGTTAAATACTCCGCCCCTACATCATATACTGAAGACAATACAATCAGATCATCATTCACAACAGCGGCAACCCTATCTAAGGTTGCGGCCTCCAAAAGAGCCCCCAATAGAAGCGTGAGTACACTCATTGCCCCATTTCCAAACCGTTGGGCATTGTCAATTTAGAAGGACCCGATGATTTAATCTCGACTCCCTGCAACTTTGCATCATCAATAGAGATATTGACCCCTTGACGCAATCCACCAGTGTAGGTGTCATACATCTCTTTCACACGTTCATTTTTAATCTTACGCAATACAGACCCCTTCATTTGAGTGAACGAACGATCCTTTGCCTCTCGCTTTGCAGGAACATAAATCACATTCCACCCACTGGCCGTTTTAAATGGTTTAGAGAGGGTCTCGACGTTCATTCCAAACGCTTTGTCGACGATCTCTTGATCCAGTCCGGGCTTCCCTGTTTTTGGAACAAATCCGACATCCCCACCGCGACGCTTATAGGGCGACTCGGATTCTTCCTTAGCGATATCCCTAAACTTAGATGTGTCCTTTCGAATTTGACTGTACAACCGCTCTGCTTTTGCCTGCGCATCGGCCTCTGGTCGATCATCCGTTATCTTCACTAAAATAGAATATATCTGAACCTTGGCAGGAACTGTAAATTCAGCAATGTTTTCGTTGTAGTATGCCTGCAACTCCTCATCGGAAAAATCAGAATTTTTAATGGAGTCGTAAATCTCCTTTCGAATTAAAGCGTTGACCATCACCTTTTTCACTTTGGGATCTTTGTCATACCCCTCAGCAAGTGCCTTTTGATACAGCAGTTCCTCAGTCACCAAATCATCCAAGACTTCTTTTCGTTCTTCCAAAGAGAGTTCGCTTCCCTTTCCTGGATTCTTACGGGCAGCCAGCATTGCAAAATCTTCTGAACCGATTGGACTTCCGTTGACCGTGGCGACAGCCTCACCATTGACTTGGACGGCTTTGGTTTCGGTGTTGGATTCCGCTTTATCTGCATCACCGCAGCCAATTAGGGAGGCTGCTAGGACTATAGAGAGTAAGGATGTGTACATTGTGTCTCCTGTTGGACGTCTATTGAATGACTATATTCATAACCCCATTGACATCAATATCAATGAGGTTTTATACGGATGCGCTACACAAAGTGGTGTTTGTGCGATAATTTGTTCCATGCTCTCTTCATTACGCAGTCGAATTATTGTTTTATTTTTGCTATCTTTCCTGGCCTCTGGCGGTGCTTTATTGTACGCTTTGAGTCAATTTGTACAAATTGGTCAAGGCTTATACGCCATCAATGCATGTTACCTTCCGGTATCAGATGAAACGACCAAGTTGGACATCATCGTATTCCAGCTTCAACGGGAGCAAGAGCGCATTGATACAACAAGTCGGGTACCCGACACACAATTCATCAACGCATCATTTTACATCAAAGAATTAAAAGATGGTCTTGAAAGAACAAAACGAATTGTTCAGTTGGCTCGAGAGTCAAACATTGTTGACCCACCGGAAGACCTCGATCAACTTGAGGCTAAGGCCAATCAAACACTAACAATACTCGAAGAATATCGTACAACATGGCAAGAGTGGCAAATCAACCCCACATCTACACAGCAACTAAACAAAGCAAAAAGTCACCTGGTGGTATCCATTCGTCAGCTGGCTTCAATCGTATCCATTCAGATGATTCAAGTCAGTCAGCAAACAGAACTGGCCAGGCAAAATGCACAACGCCTAAGTGGAACACTCACTCTATTTGCCACCCTACTCTGGATTGGACTGCTCTTTGTCGCTCTACGCGTGGTGAAGCCGATCACACAGCTCACAGAACAAGTACAGAGAGTTAAACGGGGAGAGATGGTTCAGATTACCGAACGTGGGATATCATCTGAGATCTCGGAACTGTATGAAAACTTCAATGAAATGGCCAAAACCATTCAAGAGCGGGACCGAACACAGCGTCTAGCCACCATCGGGAAAATGCTAACCCAGATCACCCATGAGATTCGAAATCCTCTCAACGCCATGAGCCTGAATGTAGAAATGCTACTCGAAGAGCCCCTTCCAGAAGACTGTCAGGAAATGCTGGACATTTTGAAAACAGAGATCGATCGACTGGAACGGAGTACAAATCACTACTTGACATTGGCCAAACCCCCTGAACTGGATATTCAGTCCTTTGATCCCATGGAAGTCTTGAATCCTTTAATTCAATATGAGCATTACGACCTACAGTTTCAAATCGAAGGAGTCTCAACAGTCGTCATGATGGATGAAAACATTTTGAGACGATGTTTCCGAAACTTATTTAGAAATGCATCGGAGGCCAATGCTCAAAATATCTGGATTGGCTTTGATGCCAATCGGATCTTTGTTCAAGATGATGGGGACGGATTTATTGATCACGATGTATCCAATGCATTTGAACCCTTTTACACCACAAAATCTGCAGGAACTGGTTTGGGACTGTCCATCTGTAGACAAGAATTGGAACTATGCGGAGCGAGTTTGTCACTCACTGTAGAATATGAGAGAACAACCTTTACAATACAGTTTCCCAACTCAACTGATTAGGCTATCGTGACAATGGATCTTGATGCCGTTACACTCCAGTATCAATTGCAAACCAATGAGTGATGCCCATGCGTATTTTGATAGTCGATGATGAACTATCCAATCGTAGAACGTTGGAAGTTCTATTAAAACGAGAAGGACACACCGTTCGTTCATCCTCCAACGGTGCTGAAGCAATTCATGCGCTTCAGATCTCCCCCTCTGATGTTGTGATTACAGATTTGCGAATGCCAGTGATGGACGGGATGGAACTACTCGGTCACATTACAGAAGCGTTTCCCAAAACACACGTTGTCATGGCAACAGCATTTGGTACCATTGATGTTGCTGTTGAGGCTATGAAGATTGGGGCTTGGGACTTCATTACCAAGCCGATCAAAAAGGCAGCATTGCTTCAGATGCTACACAAAATCACAGAACGGGAGCAACTGACACAGGAGAATCAACATCTTCGAGCAGAGATTGCCAAGATTCGTCCCAATTGGATTGGACAGTCTCTGGTGATGGAGCAGGTGTCTGAAGAAGCCAAAAGCGTTGCGGATACCGAAGCATCGGTATTTCTAGTTGGCGCTAGTGGAACTGGGAAAAGTTTACTTGCTCGATGGATCCACAATGCCTCTCCACGCAATGGTGGGGAGTTCATCGTGGTCAATTGTGGTGCGATACCAGAGACCTTAATGGAGTCAGAACTTTTTGGACATGAAAAGGGAGCCTTCACCGGCGCGGTAAAAGCCAAAAAGGGACGATTTGAACAGGCCAATAACGGAACTTTATTCTTGGATGAAGTGACAGAGATGTCTCAGTTTTTACAAGTCAAACTGCTGCGTGTCCTTCAAGAAGGAGAATTCGAACGGGTCGGCGGTACAAAAACGCTCCGCACCAACATGAGGGTCATCGCAGCAAGCAATCGAAATCTTGAAGAGGCTATTCAGCAGGGCATACTGCGCTCCGATTTGTATTACAGACTCAATGTCGTTCAGCTAACGATGCCCGATCTATGTACGCGCAGTGGTGACATTCCACTTCTTGTAGAATACTTTTTACAATTGAGTGCTGAAAAGAACCACCGTCCTCACAAACCCATCTCCGATGCAGCATTACAATGTCTGCAACAATGGGACTGGCCGGGGAACGTGCGGGAATTGGAAAATACAATCGAGCGGGCTGTCGTTCTATCGAAAAACGACACCATTGATGTTGGTGACTTACCGAAACACCTCCACAATTCAAGTCCCTCCTCGAATACACTACACTTCCCTGTTGGTACCTCATTGGCTGAGATTGAACGCCATGTCATTTTGGCGACCTTAGCGAGCGTCGATGGAAACAAAAACAAAGCCGCATCCATACTTGGTATTACGGTCCGTACATTGTACAGAAAAGAGGCTGAATGGCGAGAAGCAGGATGGATATTATGATGATTCTATTTTCGATGTTAATTGCTGCAGCCGACACATCTCTTGATGCACCAGCAATCGTTACACACACCACCTCCGAAATCAAAGTCGATGGTCTCCTTACAGAAGACGTTTGGGAAAACGCAACACCTATCACAGCATTCAAACGATACATCCCAACAGATGGAGATTCTCCTCCTGGCATCACAGAAATACGATTTGTACAAGATGAACACACTTTGTATATTGGTGTTCGTGTATCCGAAGTTGATTATCCAATACAAGCTCGTATTTCACCTAGAGAGGACGTCAATGATGACGACCAAGTGGGCATCTATTTGGATCCGATTGGAGATGGAAGAACAGGATACATATTTTACCTGAACCCCCTTGGAATACAGCAGGACATCCGCTACTCAAACGGGCAATGGATGGTCAATTGGAATACCATTTTTGATACTCAGGGAACCGTTACGGATACGGGATACACCATTGAAATGGCTCTGCCCTTCAAATCACTTCAATATACGGAAGATGGAAACTGGACCGTCTCAATGACTAGAAAGGTCCCCTCTCTTGGAGCAAAGTACAGTCACCCTCAGCGGGTCAGAAACCATCCACAACTATTTTTACAAGCCGTACCTTTAGACAATATCCAACCGCCCAAACAAGGCGCTGGAATATGGGTCCAACCCACAATTTCCGGTATCAACACAATGGATCGCTTAGGGGATACTCTAGAATGGCAAGAGAGAGACCTCGGGATTCTTGATAGTATTCGCCCCAGTTTGGATCTCCGTTGGGGGATCACATCTGAAACGGCGTTAACCACAACCATCAATCCAGACTTTTCACAAGTCGAAGGCGATGTACGCCAAATCAACTTAAACCAACGGTTTGCCTTCTTTTATCCTGAAAGACGTCCATTCTTCTTGAGCAATATCGACTCTTTTCAGGACACCGCCAACTCTCTCTATACACGTTCTATCGTCAGTCCATTGTATGGTGCAAAGATAGCCGGAAGAGAAGGAAAATGGGACATCGGCGTTCTCTCAACGCTGGATACACAACCCAAATCGTCCGTTCATGAGTTTGGTGCGGTTGGCTTTTCAGAAACCGATTTAGAAGAGAAAACTGCACAATCCACTTATTTACGTCTGAGGCGAGATGCCTTATCCTCAGGATTCATTGGCGCTTTCATTACAGACAAACGCATACTAGACGGTACAACGGTGAATGGGTTCAACGATGTCTTTGGATTCGATTTTCGCAGTAATATTGGAACAGACACCATTGTATTGGGGTTCTCTAGTCTTTCAGTGACCGGATCTCGAAGTGCAGATGCACAGGAACTGGGACATCGGCACAAACTCGTCGTACGAAAGACGCCCGATCTGGGATTTGGTTACTCTATGAATCTAAATGCTTCTACCCCAGAGTATCGCCAAGAGATGGGTTTCCTAAATCAATCTGGTTTGCACAACATTTCAGCCAGCACACAATTCATCAAGCAGCTTGGTGCAGACAGTTTATGGAGACCAACACTCGACGTGAACTATCGAGAAGAATTTGATAACGATGGGTTTCTACGTCTTAGCCACTCTCACAATTTTGGAATTAAGGGACTGCATCGAGTATCCGGAAGTGTCGGCTGGATGTCTGAAGACTATCAAGGAGACACAGTGTCTGGTCCATATGGTACAGGGAGCTGGGAATCTCGTATCAACAGAAGATTGAACACCGGTATACAATACGACTATGCCACTTCTCTAGACTATTCCAGTGGTTTACTGGCACAAAACCAACAAATCGCTGTGGAATGGCTATGGAGACCCCAATCCAACTTAAGATTGGATGTAGATTTGGCTCAACAATGGTATCAACTGACCGATGAAGAACTCAATTCCATTCAAAGGGTTTATAGCCGACTCAACTGGCAGTACTCTCAATATTTGGGGACTCGGATTATCGCCCAAACTGTACATTCCAACCAAGAGGATGACCGAACCTTGGATTCGCTGTTTGGATCGTTCCTACTCAGTTACATCAGAAATCCTGGAAACGAAGTTTACATT
>CAJWHX010000057.1 GCA_913040875.1 uncultured Pseudomonadota bacterium
GTTCACGATGAAGATACCATTACTTTTACAGGAACGGACTCCACACTGGTGTTTGTCACTGAGTAGACCAGGTTACCAATGAGAAATTAGAGTCGTCTTGATCTCTCATTATATTGGCACACATTTTGCAATCACAATAGCAGTACCAACACAGTAGGGTATACCAATTCAGTTTTAAGGAGATTCCAATGATTTTAGTTAATGTATTTATGTTGATGTTCGCCTGTGGTGATAAATCTGATGACACAGCGACTCTTGACGATACGGACACTGTAACGGGTGATGCGTACAGCTTTGAAGGCATGGACTTTGTGTTTCAAAGTGCGGAAGGTTTTGAACTCGTTGGGGATAGTTTCTCGATTGACTTTACCCAAGACCCTCGTGAGATGAGCTTTGGTGCTGGGTGCAATACCCACGGTGGAGAGTATGAGGTTGTCGATGGCGTCTTTGAAATGCCGGGGATGTACGCGACAGAGATGGGTTGTGATATGGCACTCATGGACCAAGACTCTTGGTTGGCAACGTTCTTTATGTCCAGTCCTTCACTTGTGCACGATGGCGATACCGTAACTTTTACAGGGACTGATGCCACATTGGTCTTTATAGATGAAGAAGTGGCGATTCCCGACGTTCAGCTGACAGACATCACGTGGGAGATTGGTACATACTTCGATGGAGACGTAGCCACCACCTACAATCTCGATGTATCACCCAGTCTCTATTTTGCCTCTGACGGAACCATGACTGCAAACTTGGGATGCAATGGTGCTAGTGGAACCTACACAGAAGACAGTGGTTCGTTGACCATCACGATTGACACCATCACCGAAGCGATTTGTGAAGGCGACTTGAACACCGTTGAAGGACATATCTACAATGTGATTAGCAATACGCCAACCTATGAGATTGATGGCAACAATATCACTTTGATGGCTGGTGAGAAGGGTATCGGTGCATCTGCACGCGCTGAGTAAGTGTTTGATGCTCCATTCACAATTTATGTGAATAGATCTCTCCCTCTCTTGTACACTAATATGTACAAGAGAGGGAGAGTGTTATGAGTCAGTATGTATGTCATCGAGTATCCTGCGATACCCTGATTGATGAAGAACAAGCAGAGTGGGATGAGAAGTCGGGTCGTGCAGCCTATTGTTCGGATGCTTGCTTTTCACAGGAATGTTTAGAGCACAGTCGGATTTTCAACGAAATGCGCTCATTAGGGTTCACCTATGCTGTTGGTGATTCAACCACTGAAGATCAACTGTTATCGCTGTTGAAAGAGCGCAATCCATATATGGTAGAAACGTTTGACGAAGGGGCTGTCGATGAATATCCCGGTGGATGGCACTGGCTCTGGATACCCGATTTGGAGGATTTGAAAGAAGCCGCCGCGTATTTTGAAGTGGAAGACTTGGCAGACGTCGATTACAGCGATTGGGAAGAGTTTATGTCTTTCGCACATCCAGTGCGGGGGATAGCATTGATTCAGGCCTATGATTTTCTAACTTCGATGTCCATATCGGTATACATATCAAAGGATGGTTTGCAAATGACGACGTCTCCATCTGAGACAGACTTTCAACAGTAATTACAGCCTTGTGTCATTGATAAGAGTGTAGATAAGAGTGTTTGAATATACAGTGCCTTGCGTCCTGTGAGTAATGGATGAAAGATGACAGTACGAATAATTACCATGATGTGTTGGGTTATCATTCTCATGATGTGGATGCCCGAAACGTGGTTCTCTGGAACGTGTAGTATTTTATGCCATAATAAAGGGTGCGGACATGCAGGGACAGCCTTTGGAACGGAAGATTGGTATTCAATTGCATACAACTCGACTGAATGGATGATTAACCTTTTAAAGCAAGGAAAAGGATCCTCATTTTATCGATGGGCTAACTTAATCGCATATTTTGTACTTCTCCCAGGATTGGCCGTAGTCAACGCTCGGTTGCATTCTATTCAAAGTATTTGGTATAAGTGGATGGGGGGTAGCATTGCTATGTTGTTAGCGATTGGAGAAGTCACCTCGGAAAGTCACAGTTTGACAGGTAAGGGATGGTATTATTATTGTACTGAGTGGTGCATACGTGTTGGCAACTCAACGGGATTGACCTACGGGGGAGTGTGTTTTGTGGTCTTTGTCGTTGGAATTCCTGGGGTTCTGATAGGTGATGCTATCTGGGGACTTGTGAAACGTTTACGTACGGCAACCGATTTGGAACAGGAGGTAGAGTCGTTGACTATGTCATAAAGAGTTAGTGACTGTTGTACCCCTCAGTCGGACAGACCTATGACCACGATTCCTCAGCAGTTTCTCAACAATCTAAAAGTCGCGTTGCACAATAGAGAAGCATTCTTACAGCAGTGTGTAGAAGAAGATACAACCTGCTATCGATTGTTTCATGGGGCAGTAGAGCGATGGCCTTCGGTAACAATTGATCGATACGGGGATACACTGTTATTTCAAACCTGGCGTTCAGACCTCAATGATGATGTGGTTGGTCAGATGGCAGATTTTATTGAAGAGAAATTGAACCATCGTTTTTACATTCTGTGGGCAGACCGGAGAAAGCGCGGACAGGTGGAGAGATATTGGGTGGGAGATTCTGCCCCCAATGAAATAACCGCAACCGAACTGGGACTCACTTACCGAGTCGACCCTGTACATCGTGGGATTGACCCCCTGCTATTTCTGGATTTCCGAGCCGGTAGACGACACATTCGAGAGCAAGCACAGGGCAAGAAGGTACTGAATCTCTTTTCGTATACCTGTGGTATTGGTGTTGCAGCGGTATCCGGTGGCGCTAAATTGGCACTCAATGTAGATTTTGCCAATCATGCGTTGGCAGTCGGTCAAAGCAATGCGAACTTGAATGGATTTGGAGCAGCGCAGTTTCAAACACTGCAAGACGATGCGATGCTGGTTCTTCGTCAGTTTTCTGGACTGGGTGTCAAGGGCAAAGCCAAGCGTCGTCAGTACACCAAACGCTCGGCTCGACTCTTTGATATCGTCGTGCTGGACCCACCAAGACGAGCGAAGTCTCCCTTTGGAGCCGTTGATACAGTCAATGATTATCAATCCCTATTTAAGCCAGCTTTAATGTGTACCAAGCCTGGTGGAACGATGCTGGTCACAAACAATGTCGCTTCGGTCGAGGCTTGTCAATGGACGGACAGTCTGAAGCGGTGCGCTATCAAAGCGGGCCGGTCCATTCAATCGGTAGAGATGATTACTCCAGAGATGGATTTTCCATCCCTTGATGGCCGGCATCCACTCAAGATGGCTTGGTTGTCTGTTTAACTGGATGTGCTTTCGTTTACTTATTGCAGTATATCGACGAGTTCATCTTTGCTGTTGATGAATATCCAATTGAAATCTTCATCATCGGAATTCCATAACTTTTCTAAGAAGACTCCATACATTTCGAGGAAGCCTTGGGGTTTAATGACGATGGCTTTACCATTTAAATCACGGATGGTTGTCCGAACAGAAATGGCAGTCCAGGGTAGCCTTTCTACATCGTCCATAAATATAATGTTCGAAAGGTCTAAGACAAAATGTCTGTAGCCCTCTTGCTGCCATTGTTCTATCAGCTTGAAACCGGCTTGCTCATTTAACGTTGAAGGAGTGAGTTCTAATTGGTCAAAACTGATAACTTTTACGTTACTCATGGTTAATCCTCATTTGTAAGTATGTGTCATGTTAACATCTTCGCTTACATTATTAGCCGGTTGTTCAAGTTGATATTTGTATAATACAGAAGTATACTTTTTCTAAGTGTTTATCCTTAGCAAACATATTTTTAACGAGTCTGTTGTACGACAGACCAGAGTGGGAGCAGTGTGAGGTGTCAGAATTTATGCGCCATCAAGATGATGAAGTAGCTATACCATCTATTTTTAAATCGATTGAGGCAAAACAGTTTTGGGATTGGATTCAAACTATGCCGCAAGAATTTCAAGATGCAGTTGCAGATCTGAAATAGTTTGCTTTGTTGACTGTCATGGCTTTATCTCACTGAAATTTTTCTTCATAATGATTGGTATATATTTGTACTAAAAATAGAACCGATTACGTTTTTACAGTAACGATTGCACTATGTGGAGAACGTATGCCAACACTATCCGATGGAACCCCAATAAAAATACAAGACGATACCTATGAAGCCGTTCTGGAAGCGCTTGAAGATGCTTTTGATGATAATGATCAAGAGGTCCTTGCTGAAATCAAGGGGTATGTTTCAAAGTCTACAGGCCGTGTGATAGACATTACCCTAGATGTTGTATTCGATTATAAGCAGTTACTTGCGGAAGCTTTACTGCACGTAAACAACTATTCTTTGGATGACATTGATTCTGAGATTGCAACGGCATCGGAGTGGCGAAAAGCAAAGGACGAATTGAGAAGAAGCCTATTGGATTCTTTACAAGATCAGAACAAGGCAAACCACACCAGTCGATCTGCGGAAGGGGTTCTAGAGTGTTTGCCGAGTATTCGTGTAGGTTACTCATCGGGGTGTCTGCAGTTGCAAGGCGTTACTGAAGAGTACACAATTGTGAAAGAAGGCGAAGAAAAAAAGCGTAATTCTCGCCCAAAAACATTGGCAAAAAAAGAAATCCTAGAAGGTACATTTCGAGATTCAGATGCGATTGGTGCTTTCAAAACACTTGCATTGGAAAAAGGACGTTTTGAGAGTTTGACCATTGGTGGGGTGACGTTCACATCAGACGGTTTCTGTACAGAAGCAAAAGACGATGCCATTCGTGTTTTTACTGGTGATCAGGGCCACTCAAAACGCATTGTGCTTTCGAAAATAGGTGACCAAGCTGTCATTGAATTGAACGATGTCTTTGCCACCTATGAAGTGGTTGATCGATATCTCCATACGGGGAAACCAATGAAGGTTTCAGATATTCGCAGCGACATAGGTGTAGGAGCCGACCCTGTAGCCCTTGCGGAAGTGATGGCATCAAAGAAACTCAAAACGGAGACTCTTGTTGCTAGTGAAGGGAGTACATTGGAAATCAAACAAGTTGCAGCGACAAAATCAAAACCGTACACGGTTGGTCCATCCCCTTCTAGTAAGACATTTGCTGAAGTGAAGCGCGAATCTAAGAAGATGAAGACTGGTGAGACACTCCTCTTTGTCAGGCCCAAGATCCTCAAACTGGTGGCTAATTTGGATTGGGATAACAAACAGGATTTGGATTTGAACTGCTTTGTTGAACTCAAAAGCGGTGTGACTCATATTTTACAACCATTGGGTAGAAGGTTTGGTGCACTAGATTATGCCCCTTATGTCTTGCACTCAGGAGATGATCGGCATGGCAACAGCGAAGATGGTGAGTTCTTACATGTCCAGCTTGGAAATCTCAAACACATCAAGCGCATTGTTTTTTATGCCACGATCTATTCGGGAGCGAGTAATTGGAATCAGACCGATGCTGTATTTACGTTGAGTGTTCCTGGGAAGGCTACTATTGAAGTGCCGTTAAATACGTTTCCATCAACGCATTTGGAAAATGAGTGTGTGCTGTGCTCTCTATCGATTGAACATGATGAGGTGTCGATTGACCGACATATGACATTTCATCAGTTTAAACTGGTGGAGCATGAGGGCCGTACAACTTGCCCAAAAGATATTGCCTACGATTTTGGCATGACCTGGTATTACGCTTCAAAAGGGTAATGGTATTGGGTCTCAGACAGGACTGAGCAATCGATAGGCATTTTCAACCATCGTCATGGAACCGACTGTGACGGCAAACTGCTCACTAGCCTTTGACTGAACCTGGAGATTGAGTACACCGTTCTCTCCAGGTTCTATGCCTTTGTATATACAACCAACTTCGATTGAGTCACAGAGTGCATTGAATGCGTCCTCGAGGATAGTAACCCCTCGTTGATCTAGGTATTGTTCAGCTACATTTCCCAGTTTGTCATGGGCTTCTTTGGCGGTCAAATAGAGTGAACGATACCCCCTAATATCATTGCTCAAACAGTACATGAACACCGCACGTCCAAGTTCATCTGGAGAGAGTGGCGTTTTTCGAAAGGAACGTTCCTCTTCTTGGCGTCTTTGAACGAGTAGCCAAAGCCAGAAGAGCAGGAGAAGAACAACAAGCAGAAGTGCATTGTCGTTGTGCTGTAGCCATTGTGCCGCTAAGATACTGTGCTCCCTTGTGTATATTCAGTATGGCACATTAATAGTCAGATATGACAAAATTATCCTTGATGAGTATCACCTGATCAACTCGTTTATTGATGGTGAAGTATCGTAGATGAGATTCTTTGAGAGCGTTTGAACACGACTGGTCGCTGTATACTAGAGTACGACTTGTTCGCATGAGTTATGATACATTAGTAAATAGCAATTCCAAAGATAAGTTCTATGAGTAATACCAAGTTCACTGACAATTTAGCCACCCAAGATCACAATCCACAAGCGAGCTTCACACAGCAGGATTTTGTGGGACAAGTATTTGGTGGTAAGTATAAAATCTTGAGTGAGATCAACAAAGGTGGAATGGGCTGCGTATTCAAGGCAGAGCAGCTGTCTCTTCGCCGTAATGTTGCACTCAAAGTCGTCTTGGCAAGTGATGATCCTCAGGCCAATCAGCGATTTTTATTGGAGGCATCTTTAACCGCCAGCTTGGATCATCCAAATATTGTCAAGATATTTGACTTTGGTCGCACAGACGACGGGGTTCTATTTTTGGTGATGGAGCTGTTGACGGGGCAGGATTTAAAATCATGGGTCAAGACAAACGGACCGCTGAGTGTACAAGAGACAATTCAGATGGGCAAGCAGCTGTGTGGTGCACTGTCTGAGGCCCATCGTAACAATGTAATTCATCGAGACATTAAGCCCACCAATATTATGATCACGAAGAAACCTGGATTGGGTCTCATCACCAAGTTGATTGATTTTGGTTTGGTGAAGAATGTTGATCAAACCTCAGCTTTCTCCAAATCAGGGATGCTGCTTGGTACTCCAATGTACATGTCCCCTGAACAACTTACTGCGCAGGGTGTGGATGATCGAGCTGACATATACGCCATTGGATTGACGATGTACTATGCGTTAACGGGTCAAATACCGTATCCCAAACGTGGGATCGATTCTTTGATCCACGCACAGTTGTCCGAAGAGTTGCCTGATTTACATCGCAGCAATCCGCGGATTTCTGAAACGCATCTGATCAACTGGATATTGCGTTCTGCCGTCGCCAAAAAAGTGGATGAACGATTTCAAAATACCCTGCAGATGATGGAGGCCTTGGATATTTGTGAGCGGAGTCTGCCCAATCTTGTGTTTCCGAAGATGGAGCTGATTGAGGGTGCGTTACGCTCCGTAAACGGGGATGTGGAAGTTGATCTCGATATACCGCAGCATCCACTGGTGCAGTCCAATTCCTACGTGGGAGATGGTTCCTCTATCTCAGATGAGTTTGCCAATACCTTGTCTCTAGAGGTAGAACGGTCTGCAGGGTCGGTACCCGGATTTGAATCCATGTCCCGTCTGGGGCCTCACTCTTTGTTGAAGCAATCATCGTCGAGAAGTATTCCGCAAGACTCTGAAGAACGCAATGATTCCTCTAATTCATCCACAAAGAGGAGCGGATTGGTTGTCGCTGTACTTCTTCTACTGTTTGGAGGGTACATCATCTTATCGAATCAAGAAGTCCCTGTATCTTCGACTGGTGAATCAGTATCGACGGCTCCCGTTGTGCATACAGTGGTGCTCGATTCTGTTCCGAGTGGTGCAGATTTGTTTATCAATGGAACGATTGGTGGTAGTACCCCAGCCACTTTAAAGGTTGAAGAGGATTCTTTGGACCTTCAATTGGTCTTGGATGGGTATGAAACACGTGAGTTTACCATTACAAAAGACACTCAAGAAGAAATGGTAATTCGGTTGCGAAAAGTTGAAACAGAGAGCGAAGTTGTAAAAGAGGCTCCTGTTCGACAGGCAACACCCAAACCATCTATAAAAGCATCATCGAAGCCTAAGGTGTCAATTCCTTCAAAGGTTGCGCCCCAAAAAAAGACGTCTCCCAAGAAAGTTAAATCGAAGAAGAAGGGAGAATTGAAGGAGACAGAATGGGATTGATATTGCCGTTGTTTCTGAGTCTATCGATTGCTATTGCTCAAGAGGATGGGCAGGTTGCCAAACAGTTCTATTTAAATGGAAAGATGCTGTTTGAAGAGGGGCGCTATGCAGAGTCGATAATCGCTTGGGAAAAGGCCTATGAGGCAAGTGAAAAGCCCGTAATTCTGTACAATATTGCCATCGCTCATGAGAAACTTGAGTCGTATCAACAGGCCATCGATACATTGTATCGATACCGAATTTATGCACCGCAAGAAGAGCAAGAAGATTTGGTTGTCAAAATCGCTGAACTCAAGGTTAAGTTGGAAAGTGCCGAAAACAGTGCGATATCTCAGCAGACTGATGATTATCAGATTGATAAGGTTGAGGCGTCTAGCCCTCAAACTGAGACTCAGCAAACAGACACGAATGTTCCAGAGGGTATCCCTGATGGTTTGAAGGCCGCACGAGTGTCATCTACATCCGATGGTATTTCCATCGTCGATATAAATAAAGTGCCCATGTATACAGCATGGGGTGTCAGTGTCGCATCCTTCAGTACGGGGATGGTGTTTGGTTTGTTGGCCAATCAGTCGAACAACATGGCAGAATATGTGGGTGGTTGTGGCACAACCAATAAAGGAATTCTACTCTGTACGTCAAACTCGGAAGGTGAGACGTATTATTGGGAGGCTAGACGACGGGCAATCGTTGCAGATGTGGGGTATGGTTTGTCCTTTTTGTCTGTCGGAACCGCTGTGTGGTTGACGTACAAATCGATGAACGACTCATCCAAGTCTATTGCTTCAAGTGTATGGATCGCTCCCGATGGTGTAGGATTGCAGGGGAGATTTTAATGCTACTGTTATTGTTGGGTTTGGGGTGTACAAGTTTGATTCACATCTATGGAGAGTGTGAGAGCGATGCTGAGTGCACTCAGGCCTTGGGTTCTGAGGCGGTTTGTCTGGCAGATGGGTATTGCTCGTTGAATTCGGTCGTTGATACAAATGATACTGACGATACTGACGATACTGACGATACCGATGACACAGATGATACAGATGATACAGATGATACAATAGTGATCGAAGATTGTACAACTCATATGGAATGCCGAGGCGTAAATGGCTGGGGGTCTATCTGTAACGATGATGGAACGTGTTCGACGAGTGAGATATCTGAGTTGCCACCAAGATGCGTTACGTATCCCTCCGATGCCTTTGAGAATCCGAGTGAATATTCCAATGCTCATATCATTGGATCCATTGCAGATAGTTCCCTAGAAACACCTGCGAAATTGGCGATTGAACTCGCAGCTCAAGAGATCAATCAGGGAATGGAAGAGATACAGTTTGTGGTATTCTCGTGCGACAACAGGAGTGATTTAGAATTGACGGTGTATGGAGACAATCGTGATTCTGTATCCGCTACGGAATTGGTGAGCTCGTTTCTTATGACGGAAGTGCATGTACCTGTGGTTATTGGCCCGGGTATATCCGACAAGGTTGACGTGGCGATAAACAGTTCTTTCGGTAGTGACGCTGTTATTATATCTACTGCGGGAGGAGATGGTTTGACTCAGTTGGTCTCGAATGGTCGAGTATGGTCGGCAGTTGGAGATGATCGTCATAGAGTTGCCACAATGGTTGATTTTATCAATTATGCAGAGGCATATGCCTTTGCTGTGATTTTGTCAGACCGTCACGACTTACTGGATTGTTCGAGTGGACCCAGAGGAAACGATCCAGAAGGATGTCAGTTAATGGATATAGACAATGTGTTGCCTCACGATCAGATGCAGGAATATTTGTATGGATTGAACTCACCCATGTACGAGGCATTCATTTATCCATATGACAAAAACTATCCTGTCTCTTCCCAAACTTGGTATCAATATCTCGAGTTTAGACCTTCGACTCCTATAGCGGTGTTCTTCTTGTCAGATAATCTCAGTACGAACGTTGATTTTGTCTCTAGAGTTGTACCGAGTTTAAACTTTAACAATCAAGGTATCGATTTCTACTTTAGTCAGTATGCATTTCAATCTGAATTCATCAATGCGATACCCACATACTCTGCTCATTTTTTCAGAGGGTATACCCCAATGTTTGACCAAATGGGTTCACTCTTCAACATGTCCTCTAGTGGCTTTTACGACCGTTTTTATGCTGCAAGCAATGGGATGGATGCGTCTCACAATCCCCAATCGGTTTTTGTCTACGATTCGATGATGCTGGCATTTATGGCGATCTTACACAATGCTAAGATGGACAACAAGGGTGATGGTATAGATATTTCTAACATGCTACGCACGTTCAAATCTTTTGACGACGCAAGTTTGGGAGGAAGTGAGTTTTCATTGACACCTCAAGGTATTCAAGACTCGTTGTCTGCGAACTCTGAGAACTTTCGTATTGTTGGATTGGCCGGACCACATCGGTATACCACAGATCAAGATGTGTCTTTATCGTCCGCAATATGGCAAGTAGACTACGGACAGCTGTCGTATCTATATGAATGTTCAAACACATTGTCTGTGTTGCAAGATATGGTCATAGACTGCTCTTCTGACTAAGACTCACTTGCGTAAACCTCTCCACCAGAAGTAGACACCGTTTTAGTCTCATTGAATCAATGTCCGTCTTTGGGTGGGGCGATGCTGGATTGTAACGATGATGTGGACGCGAGTACGAATGACCATACATCTGAGATATTTGTGGATTCTTTTGACGGTGGCTATGTGCTGTTTGCACTGAGTGCTTACGACTATACCAGTACAGCTAGCGATCAATCGGTAACGCTCAGTTCTGAGACCTCTACGGTCTGCTACACCTTGAATATGATCGATGAATTTGGTGATGGCTGGAATGGTGCCTCCTTAGACATAACCCAAAATGGGGCCACCACATCTTACTCGAATACCGATCAAGATGGAAGTTCATGCAGTTCTGGTTGTCAGGAGACTACATCAGAGATTTTGTGCATGGATTCTGTGTCTTTTGAACTGACTTGGACATCCGGTAATTGGGATACAGAAGTCAGTTTTGAGTTGCTCGATTCAGGAGGGAACTCCGTTTGTTCTGAAGGTGCCAATCCGACCACACCGTGCGGAGGTCTGATCATACCCACCTGTGATCAGCTATAACCATGCATCCAATCAGCTCGATGCGTCTTGTGACTCCATAGACCATTGAGGGAGCATTTTGGTTCCCATCATTTGTGACCAATACTCTCGATGAATAAAGTGTTGACGCAAATCTTCAGGAATAATTTCGCGGACGACTTTATGATAATTGGGCAATAGATACCAGGGTACATTGCAGTTTGCATGGTGTTCGTAGTGGTAATGGATGTTGAATGGTGAGAAAAGCCATTGTAAACGATAGAAATACGTTCTAGATCGTAGAATGGGTACCGGTTCATTTGCCAATCCAGCCCCATGTTCTTGTGCGATCTTACACAGATTCAATGTGGCCAACGTAGCATATCCAATGTAGAGAATCGTCAGAGAGAGGGGATTGATGAGATAGACAAGTCCGACCAAGGGTATCCAACACAGTACTCCAAGCATCATGCGCCTCAGCTTTTTATCGTATTTTGCAGAAGGATTGACAGGCATAAATCCGAATGGAACAAGCCAAATTTTGGCTATGGCCTTCAGAAGTTGTGTACCGTAAAGTGGATTTGGATTTTGAGGATCATCTGACTCACAAGGTCGAATGTGATGTGTCACGTGACCTTCCTCCCAATGACGAATGTATTCGGTGAAGAAGGGGACAGAAGCCCATGTACCGATTCTACGATTGATGGTCCGTCGTCTTTTCAAGTTGACAGAGATGAAAAGCATGTTGTGCGATGCTTCATGGATGATCAAAATGAAGTATCCAAAGAATGCAGATCCGAGTAATATTCCCAAAATTGGGTACCATATCCAGTGTATATAGGTGCTTGCTACGATAGGACTCAATATTACCAATCCGAGTATCGCAGTCGCCAATCCATTGATCAGATTGTGCCGAGAAGGGTTTTGATGCCGAATGTGAAAATTATTTCCGGCTTGAATGGTGGCCTTAGCCCATGCTGGTTTTTTCATAGATGTGCCCTTGCAAATTTTATAGGGACATCTAATTTATTTTATTTGTTATGTAAAGGTGAATGAAAATTAGTCGCATTCTGGGGTCTAGGGTACATCTTTGAGTGTTGATACAATATGGAATTTCGTATTCATCTTGAGTTATGGAATAGGGTGCCCGTCCAATCTAAGTTGGAATACGAAATAGGTGGGTGTACAAAAGCCCACTCCGGCGTCGGATATGGCTTTGCCTTTATCTGTATCGACACCGTTTAGTTGATACGGGAGGACCTGACAAATGTAATCTTCTCTACAAAATCTTAAATAATATACTAATACATAGATGATTGTGTTTGAGTGTGCTGTCAGTAGCATTCACGTTCAAATAGCGTGTGGGGTGTTGAGACCGAGGCGTATTCCCCCCCATCGCATCTGCTTGATATTGAGTTACTCTGAGACCTAAAGAGACCTAAAGT
>CAJWHX010000058.1 GCA_913040875.1 uncultured Pseudomonadota bacterium
TGACAATTGTACGAAATTGTACAAAAAAAAATATAATATTAATCAAAAATTTATTTTTAAGCATGGTAAAACTCAAAAATTACCCAATGGTTTCGGGCTGTACGATATGCATGGCAACATGTTCGAGTGGACGGCTGACTGGTGGGGATGCAATTTTCCTCAGTCTGTTACAGACCCATATTGTGATTCTGCAGGTTCAAGTCGCGTAAGGCGTGGTGGAGACTGGGGGAACAGTCCAGCTGCGATGGGGGCATCCTTTCGCTACAGTGACCCCCCGACGTATCGTTACCAAGGGGTTGGGTTCCGTATAGGACGTCATCCATAGTCGTAGGCACGATGACAGACTCTCACTTGTGAAAGATTGACGTTGGAATATTTATGAACACCGCATTGTACACATCGTTGCTTGGAATGCTTTGGCTTGGACTGACGATGTACGTGATTCTCGGTCGCTGGAAGTACGAAGTGTCGTTGGGAGATGGTGATGAGAAGGATTTACATCGCAGAATTCGGGCCCATGCGAATTTTATGGAGACAGTTCCTTTCGCAGTACTTCTGCTGTGGTTTGGTGAGATGTACGTATTGACTCCACACATTGTGCATTCGATGGGGATTGCTTTGGTTATCGGTAGAGTACTTCACGCGTATGGCATGCTATTTCAAAAAAGGTCGACCAATCGATTTCGTCAAACGGGTATGGCCCTAACGATGACGATGATGGGCGTCCTTTCAGTCTGGCTATTTGTAGGATTGATGTCGTCCTTGATAGAGATGAACAGAATCTAATCGGATACTGAGAGTTCCAGAATCCTTGTTGCAACCGTATGGTTGGATGAAGTCAGTCGCATTATTTTGTGTTAGAATACGTATGAATCAGTCCTAAGTGTAGTGTGCATATAGATGCATGAGGTGAATTATGGATAAAACGACCCCATCAGACAACCCCACGACAACCATTGGTCAGACCTTGTTTGAATTCTTTGAAGATGATTTTTCAGATGGATCGACAGAAACGATGGTCTTTGATGAACTCTTTGACGATGAGTCGTTGTCAGAGGTAAACATTGGAACCGATCCTGTGAGTCAAAAACCAGAACGATTTGGATTTGTTCAAGAGTTGGGTGAAGGAGCATATGGGAAGGTCTGGAAAGCCGATGATGCGGCGATTGGAAGAACCGTTGCTGTAAAGAGCTACAAGTTTGCGGGAGCCAAAGGCGCCAAACTTCTCAATATGGAAACCAGTATTGTTGGTAAGATTGATCATCCTGGTGTTCCAGTATTGTACGATATTCAGCAAACAGATGATGGTCTCTATCACTACATCATGAAATATGTGGAAGGGCAAACCTTAGAAGATGTGATTGAACGATTGAGAAACAATGACTCTGAAATGCAGAACATGTTCAAGCATCTCAACAGAGCAGAGCTGATTCTTCAAATCTTGAGAACATTGGCCAGTACACACTCAAAAGGAATTGTACACCGCGATATTAAACCTGAGAACATCATGATAGGCAAGAATGGTGAAGCCTACCTTATGGATTGGGGGATTGCGCTTGATATCAACGAGAATGATGGGGAAGGTCAACTATCTGGTTCACCGAGGTACATGTCTCCAGAGCAGGCTCAGTCCAAAGCCATTGATCCAAGAAGTGATCTATTCTCTATTGTTGCTGTTTTGTATGAATTCATCACCTTAAAAGAACACGGTCCAAAAGAGTCTAGTGTAATGAAAATCTTGGAGAAGATTCCGACCTACATGCCACCCAAAATGAAGTTGCTAGAACCCCATCCAGAATTGGGACCATTTCCAATGACGTACGGGCCGTTGTTCGTAAAAGGTTTACAACTCGATCCAAATGAACGCTATCAATCTGCTGAAGAAATGATGAAAGATTTGGAATATGCGATGAGCGGTGGAATTCACATCAGCTGTCCATTGACTCTTACGTATCGGATATCATCATTTTTCACGACGTCATTGGTGAATACACCAGTGATTTCGTTTTTAGGGATTTGGGGAGGATTGGCTGCCTTATCAGGTTTGTTGGTGTACATTGGTTCACAATTATAACGATGATCTGAATCAGTAACGTTCAAACAAACGCACTTGTTTGTTCTTATTATCGTTGCTTTAACATTTAAAACAAGCAGATTGTAATCATAGAGAGGAGATGATTGTGCTACTGTTAAATAAACCACAGGACAATACCATGCGAAGATTGATCACTAGAGTGAGCCTCAGTTGTGCCTTGCTGGCATGTAGTGAAAAGGAGTCAGATACTTCGATTGAAGAGATGGATACATCACAGGAAGATACCGCGATAGCAGAAGATGATCTTGTGGACGATGACGATACACAGACAGAAGACGAACCTGTAGAAGAGTCGTTGATAGATGAATGTGATTTGATTGATGTAGACGCTACGTCGGTTGTTTTACCCTCATCTGCTGAGGAGGCTGCCCAACTGATATTGATTCCGGATACGGGCGAAACCTATCATCTGACCAAAGAGGCTGCGGTCGACGGCTGGTTTGTCCTTGAAGTGCCTTCTTGGATGTGTGAGGTTGAGTTGTATACAACAGACGCTGTATCGATTGAATTGGAGACGTCACCAGATTGGGATTTAGGCGATGTAGCGGCACCCGTATCTGAGTGTGAAGATATCGGTTTGATTCGTCATTCATGGACTTTCCACGCGTGGGGTAGCTATGTGGTACACATTGAAGCAACCGACAGTACAGAACTTTGGTTGGGGACTCGTATGGTATCTCCCACTGCTGGGTAATGTTGTAGCCTGTAAGCCAGTTGTTGAAGAGATTCAGTTTAAACCTGTTGTACCTGAGCACTTTCCAGACTGGCCACAGAGGCACCCAGATTCTTCACTGGAAAAGATAGAGTTGGGTCGATGGCTCTTCTACGATACTCGCTTATCGATCGACGGTTCAAGAAGTTGCGGGATTTGTCATGAGCAAGTGAAGGCCTTTTCAGATGGTCTTATTCGTGGACTTGGAATCGACAATACGCTGTTGTCACTCAACTCTCCATCACTGTTCAATATCGCTTGGCGAACCGATTTGACTTGGTATCAACAGTTCGAGGATATTGAAAGTCACATGCTGATTCCTCTGTTCATCGAAGAGCCGATGGAGATGGGCATGACAGAGAATATATTGGAAGCAAGGCTTAGAGAATACCCTAGATATTTTGACTTGTTTGGTGCCGCATTTCCTAAGAGTGCAAATCCGATTCAAACAGAGAATGCCATTGAATCAATCGCGGCATTCACTAGAACCATCATTTCATCAAACAGTCGATACGATCAGTGGATAGAAGGCAGTATTGAACTGACGTCTATGGAACAACAGGGAATGGAACTATTGTTTTCTGAGCGTTTACAATGTTCTGTGTGTCACGGAGGTATCTTCTTTGATGAACCAGATGCTTCTATATTGGAAGTGAATTCGCGACACGGGTATTTCAATATCGGTCTATACAATGTGGACGGTGAAGGTGGCTATTCAAGTAGCTCTCAAGGGTTGGTAGAGGTCACTGGAAATTTAAACGATAGGGGTGTATTTCGGGTTCCCACATTACGGAATTTAGATGCGACCCATCCATGGATGCACGACGGATCAGAAATTGACTTGCGAAACATTATCCGAAACTACGCCTCGGGTGGACGTGTGATTCAAACGGGTCCCAATGCCGGGGATGGGCGATTAAATCCATACAAGTCTGCTATTGTTCAAGGTTTTGATATCACCGAGACTGAGATAGATGCTGTACTAGCTTTCTTACATGCCTTGAATGATGATGTATTGCTCACAGATGAACGATACGCGTCTCCCTTTTGTATAGAGCATCGAGGAGAGATCATCAATGAACCTTGTGAGCCTCAGTTTCAGTAACCGTCTGAAGGATTGGTTTTACACTCGAACTCTGTAACGGTCGAAATAGAGTAGTCTATTGATATCTTTGGTTGTTCAGTGTGGTCAATCTAAAAATAGGGTGCCTTGTTGGATTGTATTCAACCTTTCTACAACAAGTAGAGTCAACTTATGATAAATTCTAGAAATACACAGAATTTGATTCACCATACTATGGATTTGTCATGAAAACTACGATGCATCTGATACCAGTCGTTCTCACCATTGCTTGTGGTGGTGAAAGTGTCATCGAAAAGCAATCCAATACGGCACCACTCATTCAGATTATGTCGCATGCCGACGGGATTGAAGTTCAAGATGGCTATGTAGAAAACTTTCGAGCCGTCGTTTCGGATGACGAAGATGCCTATGAGGCTCTAACGGTTGCTTGGTATGTGGGTGAAGATATCGTCTGTGATTGGGGTGAAGTGTCGCCGGCAGGAGAGTCCTTTTGCTCTGTGGCATTTGTGGAAGGGGACAGCAATATTATTGCAGAAGTTCGCGACCCTTCGGGAGCTGGAGCCCGAGCTGAAGTCACGTTTACTGTGACCCCAACGGAAGCACCGATTATTGAATTACTAAGTCCGATGGCTGGACAGCGCTATTACTCGAATGAACTGATTCAATTCTCTGCTCTGATATCAGACATGGAAGATGCTCCGGAAGATTTGGTCGTCACGTGGACATCTTCTGTCGATGGACAACTCAGTGTCGATGGTTCTCCCAATAGCGATGGTGAAATCACCGATTATATTACCCTCAGCGAAGCGCAACACGCGATTGAACTCCGTGTGGAAGATACGTCTGGAAAAGTGGCGACAGAGGAATTGGTGATCCAAGTGCAAGGCGAGAATCAAACGCCATCGTGTGAAATCACAGAACCGGCAGATTTGGACAGTATTTTATTGGGAGATTCTGTTCTCTTTCGTGGTTTAACGTCTGATGCGAATATCGATCCGACTGAATTGACCACGCTCTGGAGTTCAGACAAGGATGGAGAGCTGGGTGTTGGTACGGTCAATTCTGCCGGGGAACTCACCTTCAGTTATGCTGATCTGACCGCCAATGAGCACATCATAACGCTTCGTGTCGAAGATGAGGTCGGCGCTGCATGTCAAGATACCATTGTGGTTTTCGTCGGAACAGCCCCCGTTGTCAGTATTTTGAGTCCCAGCAGCAACGGCGTGGTGGAAGTTGGAGAGTCGGTGATGTTTGAGGGAACGGTGACAGATCAAGAGAGTCAAGGCAATCAGTTGTCCGTAGAGTGGAGTTCTTCACTGGATGGCGCGTTGTATACAGGACAACCATCTTCTCAAGGCGCCACACAATTCTCAACGGATATGCTCTCTGCCGGCGTGCATAGCATCACATTGTCGAGTACAGATCCTTCGGGGCTAAGTTCCGACGATATGATTTCACTTCGAGTCAATACACCGCCAACAGCCCCAACGGTTGTGATCAATCCAACGAGTGCAACGTCTAGCGATACCTTGAGTGCCAGTGCGACAGGGTCTACAGATGCAGAAGGACAGAGTGTTACCTATACCTATGAATGGTATGAAAATGGTGTCCTAACATCCTATACGAGTACTATGATTCCATCATCTGATGTGGACGTGAATGACGTCTGGACTGTTCGAGTGACGCCCAACGATGGATACCATGATGGTGTAGCCGCTGAAGCAAGCGTTGTGATCAGCAACTCCATTCCAACGGTCTCGACACCGGTTATCACTTCGAGTGCTGGATCCTTTTACAACGATGCAACCTTTACCTGTACAGCAACAGCATCCGATGCAGATGAAACGGTGAGCGCTACCTACATGTGGGACCTCAATGGTCAAACGGCAGTCGGTTCCTCAGTAAACTTAAGTTCCTATGGTGTGATGCCATCAGATACAGTTACCTGTACAGCGGCTGTACAAGACTCCAATGGTGGCACAGCAAGCAGTAGCGCTGATCAAGCGGTGGCCAATCGTTTGCCCAGCATCACTCAAGCGGCCATTTCTCCGTCAGCAGCGCACAGCAATAGTTTGGTGACTTGTTCGGCTGTCGCATCGGATCCTGACGGTGAAAGTACAACGGACACCTACACTTGGAGTTTGAACGGTGCGCCCATGGGCACAAGCGATACTTTGCAACTGGATGAAAGTTTTGCGTCAGCGGGAGATGTGCTCTACTGTACCGTAGATGTACTGGATGCTTCTGGCGGCGCTGCTCAAACGATGACGTCCTTGACCATACAAAGTGGGGCACCCAACTTTGATCAGGCAGCTTCGATCACACCGAACTCTGGCATTACACAAAACACGCTTCTCACGTGTGCTGCCGTCGTATCTGATCCAGATGGTGGCACACCGATGCTCTCCTATCAGTGGATGGTCAATAACAGTCCGGTGGGAAGTGGTTCAACATGGCCTGTAAATTCCAGTCAAGCAGGTGTAGGAGACAGCATCACCTGTCTGATGACGGCTGTAGATGCCGATGGAAATACCGCATCAAGTCTCTCGTCATCCGTCACTGTAGACAACAGTGTGCCAGTGGTCTCGAGCGTAACGTTGAGTACACTAACGCCTCAGACCAATGACGCCATCACTGCTGGTGTGGTGAGTTCTGATGCAGATGGTGATGTTGTGACGCTTCAGTATGAGTGGTTTAAAGAAGATGCCTCCAATGGCAATATGCTGACCATGGTTCTGTCTGGAACTGGAGCCTCTTTCTCGACACTTGGAAGCAGCTATTTTGATAAGGGTGATGGCATCTATGTCTCAGTGACCCCAGAAGATGGGACAACGACCGGCAGTTCGATGGTGAGTTCTACAGCGGTGGTGCAAAATACGGCTCCAGATACGCCTACTTTGACGGTCACCAGTTCTGTAATGCCGCCGGTCGCTGGTTTGGATGATTTGATGTGCTCGCTCGTCAGCGCTACCGATGTAGACAATGATGCGTTGACCTACACCTACGAATGGATTGATCCAAACGGTACAGTTCAGCAGATCTATAGCAACACCACAGCGATGTCCGATGTCTACTTGGGTGCTGGTACCACTTCAGGAACGTGGACCTGTCAGATTACAGTGCATGACGGAACGGACAGTACGACAGGCACAAGTAGCATATCGGTAGATTCAGGTATGGGCTCTTGTGGCTCGATTCTACATGAAGATCCTGCTCAGTTGGGTGTACCCAGCGGCTGGTTATTGTGCTACATCGACGAGACGGATACCACATATCACAATACCCCCTGCGATCAGTTACTGCAAAACTTGGACAACGGTTGGGACAGCGGTGCATTGTTGGCGAATGGAGGGAACTATGGTTGCTGGCACGGAACGAGCGGTAGTTCGGAAGGAGCATCCTATGCCAACAATAGTACAGTGAGCAACTCTTGCCGAGACAACATTCAGCACAGTACACGTCTTGATGCATGGAATCCAAGTAATACTACGCTCGGTGTCTGTATTCGGTATCCCTGAAGAGATTTCTTTTCATCATTATATGAATAGATTTATATTGTGTTGAATGGTATCATCAGTATTCTAGAATATAGAAATATTGTGGGGGTCATGTGGTGATTGTATATGGGTTTTTTAGATGCCTGTAATACGAATTCAGGGTTTAAATAATATTGAAGAAGTGATTTGTGAGTCAACATTGAATTGGCAAAATGGTGATCCACCTAGTGAATTCATCAGGTATGTTTTTCAGTATGGGTGTAGTCATCTTTTAAAACAAAATCGTCATGATCAAGTGAAGAATAGATTACTCGATTTGTTTTTTTGGACTGAATTTATCAGGTCTTATCAGACAATCGTAGAACCACTTATGGTACTCAGAGTTCTTGGTCTGAAAGAGATGAGAGTAGAATGGTTAAAGAGGATTCAGACTGTATTGGATATTTCTCAATCAAGTGTAGAAATAGCTAAGGTATTCGTCAAGACATCGGATTCTTTTCGCCGTTTAGGGTTCTATGATATTGCTACTAAGCTAGGGTATTGGTCTTGTAGCGTTATAGAGCAGGACCCAAACGCGGTTCCTTTGAATTACTTGAAGTCCAAACGAAATCTTGCAAACATATATTCAGAGGACGCTCGATTTTCAGAGGCAATGGAGTTGTACACTCAGATACTAGAGGTTGGTGAAAGAACCTTGGGTGAGGAACACCCTATAACAATCCTTGCCGGAAATGGGTTGGCCAGTGCGTATACAAATCAAGGAATGTATCCAGATGCCGAGCGATTATACCTGAAAACGTTACAGACAAGTATACAAAGCTTAGGCAATGAACATTCACACACATTGGATTTGAGAAACAACTTAGCCGGTGTGTATGTACAACAAGGTCGATTTTCAGAGGCAATGGAGTTGTACACTCAGATACTAGAGGTGAGTGAAAGAACCTTGGGTAAGGAACATCCAAATACTCTAAATGTGCTAGGTAATTTAGGATTGGTGAATGAAAAGCAAGGTAATTACCAGGATGCTATAGAGATATGTACGAAGGTAATGAACATATATCAACATAATTTTGGTCAGGATCATCCACGAACGTTGCGAGTAGTAAATATTTTGGCCAATATTTATTCGTCGCAAGGGAATTTCTCAAGAGCCGAAGAGATGCATCTGCGTACTTTACAAACGCGTCAACGTTCATTGCATTCAGACCATCCAGATATTTTTTCTTCTATGGGCAATTTAGCAAATCTATACTTTGAACAAGGAAGATTAGACGATGCTGAATCCTTGTCTAAGGAGGTATTGGAGCGATATCAAAGAGTACTTGGCATGAGACACCCAGATACTCTAAAATCAATGGAGAATCTTGCAAACATATATTTAAGAGGTCTTCGATATACGGATGCTGAACAATTGTATCAGGTTGTACTTGAAAATCGAGAGAGTATACTTGGTGAAACACATCCAGATACATTGAATACCATTGATAATTTAGCCAATCTATACTTTGAACAAGGAAAGTTGGATGATGCTGAAATTCTGTATGTTCAGATACTTGAAGTAAGAAGACGTCTTTTGGGTAAGTCTCACTCAATAACATTGGATACCATGCACAGTCTAGGTCGAATATATGTTCAACAGCAGAAGTACTTAGAAGCAGACGGACTGTATGATGTTGTTCTTCCACAGAGAGAACGTATTCTAGGAGAGTCTCATCCAGAGGTATTGTCCTTATTGATGGATATTGGCAATTTATACGTCGCACAAGAACGATACTTAGAAGCCGAATCGTTCTATGTTCGAAGTTTAACAGGGCGCGAGCAAATATATGGTACAGAACATTTACATACTTTGAATTCTCTACACAACTTAGCGCATCTATATCATTTACAAGGTCGATATGCAGAAGCCGAACCCTTGTATCTACTGTCCTTAGAGCGTAAAGAAAAGGTATTGGGCACCAAGCATCCAGATACATTGAACTCTTTTGAAAGTTTAGCGATGCTGTATTTTGATCAAGAACGTTATGAACAGGCTCAAGAGTTCTATTTGTCTGCATCGAAAATGAGCGAGGAAATATTGGGTGTAAATAATCCAAGAACAATATCTATTTTCGGGATGAATGGAGTGATTGCTTATATCCAACAGAACTATTCAGATTGTGAACGTTGGTTTGTTCATGCTCTTGAAAGATTAGATGAACTACACGGGAGAGATCATTCAGATACGAATGACATGCTGAATCGTTTGGCTACTTTTTATAGAAAACAAGAGCGATATTCAGATGCTGAACCTTTGTATGAAAGATTGTTGGGTGTTCATAAGCGTTTGCTTGGTGATACCGACGCAAAGACATTGAGTACGATGAGTATTTTGGGTGTAGTATATTTACACCAAAGAAAACTTGATTTGGCTAAGGATGCTCTTTTTAATGCTTTGATCGGGCAGGAACAGAGATGGGGTACCGAACACGCTGAGTTGTTGTTTTGTGTAGAACATCTTGGTCGTGTCTATGAGGTGCTACACAAATATAAAGATGCGGAATCTTTGTATGTACGACATTTACAAATTCAAGAGAAGGATAAAGGAATAGATCATCCGCACGTACTTTCATCTATCGAAAACTTGGTGAGGCTATATTTGAGTCAGAAGAAGCACAAGGTTGCCGAGAAGTATTTGAAACGTGCAGTAGCGATTAGCAGTCGTAGTTTCGGCGACAGCAATGAGAGAACATTAATTTTGATGAACAATTTAGCTTGGTCATACATAGAACAAGGTTCAATAGTGGGTAGGGAGTATTTTGTTTTATTAGAGCGCGTTTGGAAAGAGTCTGGAGACTGGCGACACAACTTGGCTTTACTAGGTATGCACTTATCTGAAGGCTTAGAGTCTGGAGAGTTCAGTAAGTGTGAACAAATTATCCAGAATTTGACTATGATGTTTGATTCGGAACATCATATCATTCATCAAAGCATGGCACATCTTGAAAGGTCTCGAGTTTATTATCAAAATCGCGATGTATCAGAATGAATCACTCGCTCAAACACCCGCTGGATTTCTCTGCTAAGAAGTCCATCATGGCCTCTCGATAGTTGGCGTAGTTGTAGTCGGGAACACCGATTGTATCTCCGATTCCGTGCCCAGCACCTTCCACTTCGATCATGGTCTTAGGCAGGTCTTCGGGCAGCTCAGCAAAGAAGGTTCGAGCGCTATTGATCGAAACAGTCGCATCGTCTGTTCCGTGCATGATGAGTGTTGGATGGGTGGTGTCCATCAATTTGAGATCGGTTTCCAGAGCGCCACTGGTCAGGAAGGAACCTGGGAGACTGACCGAGAGGTTTTCTTCGATTTTCTTGCCCACACTGATTACTGCAGCTTCGAATATTTGTGCACAGAGATCTCGTTTATCCATCATTTCGCCTGATGGGAAACCACCACCAGACATTCCGTAGACGATCATCTTACTGGTGTCTGGAGCCACTTCGAGAGCGGCATCGAAGGCTACTAGGGCATCACTCATCCAGTCAGGGGATGCTGGGGCTGTTTCGGGAAGGGATTTTCCGTAGCCACGATAATCCCAGACGAAGACATTGAAACCCATTTTGTGCAGTAATTGTACACGCGGTAAGTAGTGATCGATGCTGGCATAGCGTCCGTGGTTGTAGACAATGGTGGTGTTCACCAAACTTGGGACGGACCCGTCAGATGGAATGAAGTATGCATCCAGCGATACACCATCTTCGATATCGAGAGTGATTTGTTCAACGATACTTGGATCGATGGTCGGGATGGATTCATTCGCCTCAAAGGTTTGTTCTCGCCAAGGTGCGACCCGATCCCAGTCGTAATCCACATCACACGTAATGCAGACTTTGTCCCAGTCATTATCTTTCTCCAAACATGTGCTGTCGTCCACCTCAGAGCAGGGGATATTGCTGTGAAAGGGGAGGAGTGGGTCTAGGGTTAAACAACCATTCAATAAGGGTAGGGTTAGCCACAACATCACTCACCTCCAAAGGTAAAACCGATACTGCCCGTTATCGACAGGGCACCATATCCAAAGGTTGCAAAGGGGACATCGACAATTTCGGGTTGCCTGTTGATCGCCAAGTATCGAGTTTCTGCTTGCAGGAATAGCTTCTTTGTACTGTTCCACTGTACTCCGGCAAAAGGCGCAAGAGTCAGTTCCGGATCTGCAATATCCAAGTAGTTTGCTATACCGACATAGCCTAAGTGTTGTTTGATGTTCCATCCTGCTGTCAAATCAATCTGATTCAAGAAGAATGCCTTACGCATTTCTGATTCTTTGGTATTGTCGAGCCAGTTGTTGTAAAAATGGAGTCTTTCAGTAACCGAGAGGGACGGCATTCCTCCATTTTGCTCCATCAGCAAGTGCGAGACACCGCCGTGGAGTCCAACCGTACCAAAAGCGAGGGCTGTTGTATTGATGCCATAATTGACGTCGAGGGGCCGACCTTGCACAGGAGACAATCCACTTTGTCCTTCAACGACCAAGTTGGGAAGTGGAATTGGTGGTCCTAAAGCCTTCAACACTGCACCTCCACCGGTGACCCCAACTCTATGTTCTCCCTTCTCGAGTGGCCTGGCGGTGTTTAAAGCGCCGCAAGCACTCATCAGGAACGGTATGCTAAGCAGTCCAATGCGCATAGATAGACTCCAAGGTGTATAATGAACCGATAATATTGGATATCATCATGATACAATAGCCGAGTTCAAAAGGGTGTCTATATTTGTAGATACGTTGACGGGAGTGTTGAATGACATTTACTTACTTACCCTTGCAAGATTCTGAATCTCACGCGACTCTTTGTGAGTCGTTGCTCTATGTGTCCAGAGATTGGTTGCGAGAAATCTCTTATGGGACTCAGCAAATTATGCTGGACCAGAAATACATCTATGAGAATGACGTGGTCGATTTGGCACCTTTGATGCAGGGCCTGAAGATATACTCCATCTCTCCAGAAGCAATATTGCCCGAACCACCCAACCATCATAAACGCGATACAACGATAGAGATGATCAACGAGACCACGCTCATGACCGCGCGTCGATTGGTTCAATCGGGTCGAAAGCCATTGGTGCTCAATTTTGCCAATGGGACTCATGTAGGCGGAGGGTTTCTAACTGGTGCCAGAGCTCAAGAAGAAACTCTCTGCTATGCAAGTACGTTGTACTCAACACTGGTTGGGGATCCAATGTATGCGTATAATCTTCAGACGAA
>CAJWHX010000059.1 GCA_913040875.1 uncultured Pseudomonadota bacterium
TACTTCCTTGAGTCGGTTCTGTAACCAACTTGATCCCATTTTCAGTACTGCGCAACCATACGACGGCTTCTGAAGTCGACGGTAAAAATACCGTGAGTTGCCCTTGCTCTTGTTCTTCATCAATAACTTTGAGTTGTACAAACTCATCGCGCTCGAGTACCGTACTCGCTATCCAAAGGTGATCTTCTGGGTCGGTATCACCATTCGTTCCATCATCTCGAAAGTTGGTTCCAGCACTTTCTTGTGTCACAAAACTGACTGCAGGGATTGCCAACCGTTGCAACAGTCTATCGTCCAAGTGAACGGTTAAAGCAATCTTATCTGACTCTGACGTGCTGGCGATTTGCTCACCTTTTGGCGTTGCCTGTACAACCATCGTTCCAGTTTCACCATTTTCGTCATAACTGACTCCAGACAATCCGAACTCGTTGTATCGAAGCGCAATTAATACGCCTTGTGCAGATGGCAACAACGCCTCGAGATTTCCAAGCACACGACCGCTGTCTGATACTTGAAAGCCCAAGTTCTCACGTGAGGGTAAGGAAATCATACCCATATACATCCCATCGCCGGCAACATCTCCTTCCACAGTTCCATCATCTGTCAAAATTGTCCACTCAGGTCTATCATTCAAGGTTACGATCGGTTCCTTTACAGAACGACTTTTCGCATTGATTTGAAACAAAATCTCGGACTGGCCTTCTCCCACAGCGTCGGTTTCACGTTCTGTCCCTTGAACCAACAACGATGCCGTCGCATCATCAGGGGCTTTCGCCTCTCTAATCGGCATATTTGGAGCGTTTAAGTCTAATACCACCCCCTTCTCACTGGTTTTCAATTGATAGGTGGCACTGGAGGCTTTTGGAACACTCACTTCTACCTCACCAATCTTGGTTCCATCTGCGTTCAGAATCTGCAACACAACGCTCTGCTGATGCTGGATATTGACCTGACCAACATATATCTTGTCGTTCGCCACATCTCCGGGAAGCGCCCCATTGTCTAACAGTGCCGTTTCCAATCCTTCGATGATAACCTTTGGCGCATCCAATCGATCAAACTGTCTGTCGTCTATGGCTACACGAACGACTAAGGAATCTGCCCATACGGTTGAGACGGCTATCCACAACATCCACATAACACTAAGCATGCATCACCCCGCAACCGCACTGTGTTGTAAGGGCAAAGGCTCGGACGAAATCAGCTTCTGTAACGATTCCCACAAGGGTCAGATACGATGTTGATTCATCAACAATTGGCATGCAGCATATCTTGTAGTGCAACATCGTCTGCGCAACAACTCGAATACAGGTGTCTGGAGATGCTGTGTACACTTCTGTATTGGCGACACTCACAATTGTTCTATCCAGTCCGAGGCCCTCTACAGCCAGTAAATCTCGTTTGGTAAAAATACCCTGAACATGCATTTTTTCGTTCACAACCACCAAATGTCTAAGATTGTGCGTCCTGAATAGCCGCAATGCATCACGCAACGTCGAATTACGGTCCAAGGTAATTACCTTGGGAATCATCATCGACGATATTGGAACACACCCATTGTGACCGAGCATGCCCTTACCGTCCTCCCAAGACTGATTCTGCTGTTCTGAGGATGAACTCACACAAGGCTCCTGACAAATGCATACTATCCGTGTTCAATTCATAGCCAATAATATAGCCAAATGCACACACTGTGCATCGATTATCCATTGTCAGGCTAGGAAATATTTATTAGACATCCTGTACACAATCAGAACACCAATTGTATATGTATGAAATAAGGATACCGATCTATAGGTACAGTGTCATTATTTACAGCTCGATCCCATAAGGAGTACGTTCCATGTCGTTATGCTTCATATTGTTTAATATACTGAATTTCGCACTTGCTGAACCCACCACAGACGTCGGAATCTATGGAATGTGGCAAACCCTCGTGTTCGACGGAGAATCCTGGAGGCAACAACAGCGGATTCATCTACGGACATCGATCGAGTGGGACGGTGTTGAAGCCTATGTTGATCTGATGGACGCTCGTGTTTGGGGTTCCGAAATCAACTACAAAACCAATAAAGATACCCTCGCCAATCTCTATCAAGGATATGTGCGCTTCCCTGTTCTTAATATTGGCGGTGTGAAACACACACTTCAGGTTGGTCGTCAAGAGTTCATTCTGAATGATCAAAGACATTTTGCTCCTGGCGCGTGGGCTTTGGGTGGTCGAAGTTTTGATGCGGCGGTCCTCAAGGGGACGTGGGACACTGGCTACTGGAGAGCAGCTGTGATGCAACTCACCAATGGAACCACCTTTTTAAGTGGAGACCCCAACTGCACTGAAGATTGTTCCATCACCACGGATGGTAATCTGATGTACATTGTGCATGGTGAAAACAAGTGGGACAATCTGTCGGTCAAGCCCTATTTTATCCATCAGCGTTCAAATCCAGATGTCGATGTGTACAGACGCATCTACAGTCCCGGTATTTTGTTGACCGGTAAAAGCAACGCCCTCTTTTACACAGTCGAAGGCACCTATCAATTTGGACAAGAGAGCGATTCCGAGTCTCATCTTGCTTGGATGGGTGTCGGTGAATTGGGCTACAAAAAAGACCGCTTCAAATTGTCCGCTTATGGTGAAATCAACTCTGGAGATGGTGATCCCAACGATGGCGTAAGCAACAACTTTGAAGGCTTTATTGGCCGTTATCATGGTCTACGAGGCTGGTCAGATCAAGTCGGTGCCACCAACCTTCGAGACTATAGCCTTAAGATTCAACTCCCTCTACAAGACAAATTGATTGCCAAGGTTGAAGGTCACCAGTTTCAAATGGATCAACCCACCGGAAACCTGTATACATTCAACGGTGTTGTTTCTGGGACGGCTGGTTCAGACAATACGGAACGAAATCTTGGAAAAGAATTGGACCTACTGGTTGTACACAAACCATTTAACGGCATCACGATGAAATGGGGGCACTCCATATATCTCCCAGAAGGCGCCAAACAAGACTCTATTGGTTCAGAACCTGTACACTTTTCCTATTTATGGATGACTGTCCAACAATAGACGAACCCCCATCGAAGGAATACATTGGGACATGAATCAACGTTGGTCCGTCATTCTTTCTATACTGGGCACACTGCTCGTCATCTGCTGGCAGCTTGGCTTTACAGCCATCTTGGACCCAAACTCCTATATCGGCACTGAGACTCGAGATCTCTTTGACCACATCGCCCTTCTCGATCAATGGGCTTGGCAAACCAAAGCGTGGAACTACCCAACCGGTGGCCGATTGATCCCTCCCGATCTCTTTTCGATGATTTTTGCGGCGCCATGGCTCAGTCTTGGAATGGGACGCGGTGTTGCCTATGACCTTGCTATCGCCATCCAACTGTCCTGTAATGCAGCCGCTGGATGGTACTTAGGTCGTACGACGGGTGGCTCGCCTTGGGTTGCTGCTATTGCCCTTCTGTGCGCTCCATTTTGTATTGGACAGTTGAATTCTGGAGAAACAGAAACCATTGGTCTATGGGGGCTGACGTTGTGCTTGGCAACTCTGCATCAACAGAAGTGGATCGCTTCTGCAATCTGGGCCGTCATCACTGCAGTCGGTTCTTGGTATTACGGAGCATATGCAGCCTCTATTGTAGGGGTCTCTAGCCTGTGGGTATACATATCGCGCCGTGACTGGACACAAACAACCCCATTGATGGCTCCACTTACAATGGGTGCTGGGATCGCGATTCCAGCATGGCTCTACAGCAACATGCTCGCGAATCCAGATCAGATGTTTCGAGGACCAACCATGCAAACCTATCTGGCTGAGCACCCTCGTGCTCTCGCAGCCTTTTCAAGTGATCCAACACTGTGGTTGAGTGAAGTTCCATCAGAAGCCACACACATTGATGGACTCGGATGGTGTTTTGCTTTACTGGGCGTCATCGGTATATGGAATGTCTTCTCTGACCGAACTTGGAAAGAGTCCTCCGGCTGGATAATACTTCTGTTGACAGCACTGCTGCTGTCCTTGGGCCCAAGACTCCACATTGGACAAACGGTGGTGTGGGACTGGATGCCGTACGATCTCTGGATGCAGCTCCCTTTTCTAGACAACATGCGTCTTCCACATCGATGGATGGCTGTTGCAACCATTGCTCTGACCGTTTGGATAGCGAAAGGGGCAAGAAATATGCCCTTACTAGCCTGTATGTTCTTATGTCTTGAAAGTGCTTGGTTTATGCCAACGATCGAGCGAACGAACCTAGAACCACCGTCCATCATCGAACACTTTGATGGACCGGTATTGCAACTGCCTGTTCGAACGATGGAATGGGATGCCCGAGGGCGATATTTGGTCATGCAGCGTACGCATCAGCAACCAATCCCGTACTCACTGCTGATGCAAGGGTGGAATGTATCTCTGGCTGAAGAGCCCTTGATCATTGCAATTGCAGCCATTGATTCTGAAGACCCCATCTCCTCTAGAACCGTTGAAGCAAGACAATTTCGACAAGAGAACTTTGCGCTGGAAGTGACTGCTTGGGGCGGATTTATCGAAGACAAACCACAGAAACAAACCGGCGAACGCTTACAACAATTGGGGTTCTCTCAAATCTGTTTTCATCGCGATCTGGTGAACTCGGATGATCGAGAGGCAATGGACAATATCCTCTTAGAAACACTGGGTTCCCCAACCATTACAACGCCGGAGGCTTGGTTGTGGAATCTATGACCAAATGGATATCTAAGCCCATCGGTGCCGCCAGTGTCTTCTGCTTGCTGGCACTGGTGCTGACCTTTCCAATGTGTCTACATCCAATCGATACCGTTGTTGGACACGAGCAAGCCTCCGTAGGATGTCACGTTTGGGTCATTTGGTGGGCACGGCAGTCTTTGGAACTGCACACGCCGCTTATTTTCTTCCCGTACGGTGCTGATGTTGTACAGCTCTATGGTTCAGATCTGCTTAGTCCACTCCTGTTTTCACCGATCTCCCTTCCTCCCTCTTTGCTCTACAATATATGGGTGCTATCTCTACTGATCATTGGGGCTCTGGGAATGAGACAACTGTTGCTATTTCTAGAGACAACTCAATGGATGGCATTGGCGGGTGGATGGGCTTGGATGTCTGCTCCTTTTCTGCAGCATGAACTTCTCAACGGTACCTCAGATCTACTCAGTACCGGTCTGTTGACGTGGTTTATTTGGCTGACACTTTCGATTTGGGAACGACCTACACTACGGAAAGGGGTATGGATTGGAGTTGTCTCCGGTATTCTACTCATGTCCAGTGCATACAATCCCTTTTTTATGCTGCTCATTCTCCTTGTCCTATTGATTCATAGACTGACAACCAATCTGGATCCGTTGTGGTCCAAGGCTCTTGGACAAAGTACCCTCGCCGCCATTGGGGGATTCCTCCCATTCCTCCTCTTTGTGGGATGGATTCAGATCACCCACGGCGCTTTAAGCACCTTCTCGCGTCGCTTGGACTGGCTCAGTACAGAAGTTTCTCTTCCGGATTCCTACGTTGGACTTTGGGATTGGTTTTCTATGAGGCCCAGTCCTCTCCCCGCACGGATGCCCTTGCCAGATGGAACCCATTTTGAGTACTGGACCACCTGTACCAATTACATCGGATGGGTATTGATTATTGCCGCTGCCATCGGGATTTTGCATCGAAAAGAGTACCGGTTTGGAGGATGGTTCCCCATGCTACTCTCCGCCATGCTGATTGCAATGGGTCCCTATCTCCGAGTGGATGGTCATGTACTTCTTTTTGGAGAAACGCCCATTCATTTACCGGCACAAACGATAGACTTTCTATTTCCTTTGTTCTCAATCACCGCTGTACATGCCTATCGATACAGTGCCGTTGTCTGCATCGCTATTGCAGTTTTAGCCGTTCGAGGTATGAAGCGGTATACTCCGATTTGGATGATGGCAATATTGCTAGAGACAGTCCTTCTAGCCCCACAACCCTACCCTCAACCCACCACAGAAATCTCCCCCAGTCCCACGCTGCGTAGACTGAGAGACATGCCTGATGCTGCAGTATTCACCTTTCCGATAGCCAAAGAGAATTTACACGACCTCAGTATGATTCTGTTGACGCAAACCATTCACGAAAAACCAATTCATGAGGGTGGTATCCACAGAAGAGCAGGATTCGAGGCCACACAATTATTCAGAGACAACTATGTTGTTGATGCACTCTCTGGTCGATTGGGGCCTGAATATCCGAGTACCCTTGAAGGATCTATGGGAATCCAGTACCTCACTCAGTTGGGATATCGATATGTGCTTGTTCCCAGTACAAATAAAGAGGCTGTCTCCTTTGCCCAGCAGTCACTGGGTAAGCCCATATCTGGAGACGATGCGTGGACCCTCTGGGATCTCGAAGACACAAACACCGAACAATAGAGCTCGGTCTCTGCTACTGCAATCCATACTTTTGCATTTTGTAGACCAACGTTGTACGCGGAATCCCCAACTCACGAGCGGTCTTTGATTGGTTTCCGTCGTACCGCAACAATGCTCGCTCTAAGAATGCTCTATTGTCGAGTAATTCCGGCTCTGCACCCTGTGTTAACGGATGTGAAAAGACTTCAATGTGCTCAGGCTCTATCGGACCACCACTCAGGACGAATGCTCTGGACAACACATTTCGCAACTCTCTAACATTTCCTGGCCAAGCATAATCCCACAGCATGTTTCTAACCCGTTCTGACATGGTGCATTTACTTCCCAACGTAGAACAAATATGCTCTGCGATGCGTACGATATCGGCTTTTCGTTCTCTCAGTGGAGGGAGATCTACAGCCAATACCTGCAATCGAAACAATAGGTCCTCTCGGAACAGTTTTTGTCCAACCATACTGGTGAGGTCTCTGTTCGTAGCCGCGACAATCCGAACATCTGGAAACTCTGGTTTCTGCGCCCCCACACGACGAATCTCACCGCTTTCCAGTACGCGAAGCAATTTGGTCTGTACAGCCAACGGAAGATCTCCCAGCTCGTCCAAAAACAACGTGCCCCTGTGAGCCTGATGAAAAGCCCCATCTCTTTTGGCATGTGCTCCAGAAAAGGACCCCTTTTCATGACCAAACAGTTCACTCTCAACCAAGTTCTCTGGGATCGAAGCACAGATAATTGCCACAAACGGTCCGGTTGAACGAAGAGAATGATCGTGCAACCCTTTTGCAGCCAATTCTTTTCCAGTACCACTCTCTCCCGTTATCAACACCGGAAAGTCATGACAGGCAAACATTTTCAATCGGCCAAAGGTTTGCTGCATGATTTTCGTCTCACCAATCATCGTACCAAAACTATCAAACTCTGGCTGCACTTCCTCAGTTGTTGCCTGTTGAATTGTAAACTTACTTTGACCAACGCACAAGACATCGTCAGGGTAGACCGGAACAATACCCAGTAAGCGATGCCCATCCAAAAATACCGGACCATTTTTGGGAATTACCATGGGACGACCACGCGTCACAACGACAGCAAAGTGATCAACCATCAAACCGTCGTCCGAAACTACTATCGGACTACCAACACCACCCACCATATTTTCAATTTGGGTCAAATCAATCAAACGGCCTTCATCGGGACCATAGACAACCTTGAGCGTGGCTCGTTCAATTATCAGAGCATCATCGCACGCAACAATAAATTCATGATTCTTTGGAGAAAATACAGCCACGGTTTCTTCTGCTAAATCCGCCGTTTGTTGTAATGATACGGCATACGGACCGATTTGAAAGCTTTCCCCGTATCCTAAAATGCGTTTTGTAATCTTCTCGTCTCCGATAAAAGTGCCATGTCTAGACGTATCGGTCAACATCCAACGATGTCCTCGGCGACTTAGCGTACAGTGTAGACGACTCAATCCCTCACCTGGTAAAGCCACATCACAAGTATCCGAACGGCCAATGGATATGTGCTGTGAAGACAACTTGAATTCAAACAACCGTTGATTCCGAACCGAAAATACCAACGTACCCACATGACCTCCTACAGTCTGATGATTGTAAAAGTATACACCATTCGACAATAAACCACGGTCATAGAGTTTTGCCACAAAATTGGCACAAATTCAATGGTATCATATTGTTAATGTCGCAAAACATATTATCTATTGTTGTACTTTAGAACTCCATTTTTCCATTCATGGTTTAACTTAGTCTACGGTCAAATGAGCATGCGAACTTCATTGGTTGAATACAGTATTGTAGCGATTGTACTCTATATGGTGGTGATGGTGATCTCCTGGCCTTTGGGGTTCGACAACACCATCTTTCCAAGTTCGCTCCTCGAGGGTGACATCGGCTACACCATTTTTATCCAATGGTGGACCAGTGAACACCTTACCCCTCTAGGATCACTCTCTCAAAACACACACATCCAGTACCCTATTGGGACGGACGCCGTCCGGTATCTATTCAACCTGCCTGTTCTCTTCCTGACTCTTCCATTCCAATGGCTCTTCGAACCCATTCAGGCATACAATCAGTCGATGCTTGGGATTATAGTACTCAATGGATTGAGTGCATACCATTTTGGAAAAAGATGGGGAAAAACCCAAGGTTGGCTCTGCGCCATTGCCATTTGTTCCCTCCCATTTCCTTGGCATGAGTTGGGTAAAGGAAGACTTGAGCAAGGATTTATTGCCCCCATTATCGTCTGGCTAGATAGTATCTATCGATTCAAAAAGTCTGGGGATTGGATGTTTGCGGGGTTAACTCTAGCGATCGTTACCAACTGCTACTGGTTTTATGGTCCAATGGCTTTGTTGTTATTGCCAATCATTGCCCATAAAGAGATGTGTAAGCATTGGAAACAGACACTCTATTTACTTGGCTTGTGTACGGTACTCTGTTTACCACAAATGATGTATGTTTGGCCACTTTTGGAACAATTCCACTATTCCCATGCATTTGATGATCCAACATATCTACAAACCCAAATGGAAAACTCTTGGATGCCGAATCACAGTATCCCCTACTTTTCTTCATATCGTGTCGGTATGATTCCCGTTGTGATTTGTCTCAGCCTGCTTTATTCGTCAAATCGCAGATCGGCTCTCACCACATTGTGCATCGCTGGAATTTTTGCCATGGGTCCATTTCTAGGCGGACAACAACCGGTTGAACTATTTGGGCAAAATTGGCAACTTCCGCATGCTTTATTGAATCACCTCCCGTTTGTACGACGATTCTACTGGCCATATCGTTGGTTGGTCTTAATTGCGCCTGCAGTCTGCCTGGGTCTATCCCACATGAAACTCAATCGAGTTCAAACAGGTATATTGGCACTTGGTATGGTTGGGGAGATCTATCTACTATTGCCCGTTGGGTATGATCTGAATAAATCCACCCTGAATGCCTCCACATATGCCCTACCCACGGCGGGACGGTACATCTCTTATACACCATCTGATTTTTGGGATACACTTCCCAACGATGACAGGGGTATTTTACCGCTGCCTCGCACAATGAGGGATCACAATGCTGATCAACAAGTACTGGATGTGGCCATCCATCAACATCCGATGGCAAATGGTCTAGAAGACATAGAGTCCAATAAAGCCTTTCGGCGCTTTGCTGATCAGGACCACGGTCAGTTCTATGAAAACTGGCTAATGATGCGTCCCCTTTGTCAGAGTGACTGGGAACAATCCAAAGACTTTCTCATCGAACATGGTTTCGGATGGATCGTCTTCTACAAAAATCGTGTGTACAGTGAGATCACACCATACAACTACACATGTTTGGTAGAAATGATCGGCGTACCAGATTATTCAGACACAACCATCAGTGCTTGGGAAATCGATTCCCAATGAATGGTCAACGTTAACTCACTCACATTCCGCGAGAGCCGCATAGGTAATCTCGATGGAGTCGCCTTCTCCCGGTGGATTTGAGTCAAATACGACTGCCTGCTGAGCTTCGTCATAGTACCAGTTGCCTTGGACCAAATACCCATTGATATACACTTCAACCGTACTTGCGACGGCTGGTTGGTCCAAATCATATTTGTCTGCGATTACGGATGCTTGAGCGATCAGTTGAAGATTATTTGAATTCGCCCAGGAACTATCCGTAATGTGGAACAATAGCCCACCGGTATCATTTGCTGCACCCACATATCGACCACTGTGATGACTAGGATTATAAATCGCTGATAAGCGTACGTTGTTTGCATTCCCTTTTTTAGCAATCATATCGTTGACAAAGTCGCTGTAGTTACCACCAGATTGCTCTGGTTCATCAGACACCATAATGATGTGAAGCATTGCATTCGAGCGCATGAAACCCGCATTGCACTCACCTGGGTCCGTATTTTCAACTGCGTTTCTTGTTGGAGTCAACAAAGCCTCTGTGTACGACCCTCCACCCGATTGCACAGCAGACTGAAAAGAACTTTGATAGCCGCTGACATTTGGCGTCAAAATCCCAGAGGTGTTGCAGCCACTGTCTTGGTTGGCCACCATAATTTGCCAGTCCGTTGAGTAATTGTTCAGCTGTGAAATGAATGTGGAGAAGGATGAAGCCAAGATCGCAGCATCATCGTACATAGAACAAGATTGATCCACAGCAAAAATGATATCGGACGGTGGATCCACAGGGTTTTCCCACTCTTGTTGATATGAAGCGACATATTGACCCATTCCGGAAAAGTCTACGATTTGCGTTCCATCGGGATCATTCGAAGCCACTTCAAACGTATCGGTGAACTGCCCTTCCAAACCTGGAACAAAATCAAGAGCGATGGTATAGGACTCTTCTGGAAGCAACGTCAGCGGGAAAGCCGGCAGTGCCTCGGATAGAAACGGCTCTTCCAACCCACCAATGTTGTAAATCATCAAATCTTCTTGACCGATATTTTGGAGTGTAATCTCGTTGGGCATGTTGCAACCAACATAGGTTACACCGAAGTTCAATGGATCTGGAGTGATGAGAAGATTTGGCGCTGCACCCTGACCAACCAACGCGACCGGTATTGAGGCTTCATCGGCATCATTTGAAAATACGACGGCTTCAGCAAATAACATGTCGGAACCCTGAGGTTGAAATGCTACTTGAACATCAACACTCTCTCCCATTTCAAGGACTGTTTCTTCAAATGGTAGGAGCAATGTAAATGAGGTTGCTTCTGTACCTTGAATCTCAACGTTGCTAACCGTAGCTGGATCTGAACCGACAGATGTAATGGTGAATGTTCTCAGTACAGCGGGATCTCCATGACTCAAAATCCCAAAATCCAAAGCAGCTGGTGAGACTTCGATATCCATGTCTGATGGATTGCTGATGTCTTTAAGGTCTCCCAAATCGTTCTCGCTGCAACCAAATGCAAATAGAGCGGTCATTATTAATATTTGCGTGCGCATTGTTCTATCCAAGTATGAAGATTGTTGATTCTACACTTATCAGGCTACCTTAAAATCACCGGACCTACTGTAAAATCTATCCCATCACACATATTTGTCACATTAAACGTACATGAAGCCGCAATACAGCCGGTTCAGACCTTAGACAATTGTGTAGCCTTACGCTAGAGGAACCCTACAGAAACCCACCACGATACGAATGGGTTTCTACACTATTGAAGATTCAATACTGACAGTATCCCTGGGACACATCTCTGGAATTGATTATTCACACAATCCAACGGGGACATATGTAATGCTCACCGAGGATCCTTCTTGCGGAGCGTTGCTCGTGAACATGACCGATTGTGTATTTTCATCGTAGTACCAGTATTGAGAATCTACTGGAAACGTATTCACAGTCACTTCAATCGTCTCTTCAATGGCTCCGTAGTCCAAAGGATAAGCATCCAACAATACGGAGGTTTCTGCTAGGAGCTGTAAATTCGCCGGATTGGACCAACTGTCACAAATACTCAGGAAAACACCATTGGTGTAATTTGTCGCATCCACATATCCTGTTCCCGGATCTGCACTGGAGCCAAACAAACCACCAGATTGACATCCGCTCGGAACATCTCCAACAATCGAAGAAATACGTACTAGACCTGCACTCCCACGCTTCGCAATGATTTGATCCGTCAGCATTTGCCACGTATCACCGGTGATGTCTTCAGATTGTTCAGGTTCGTCTGATACCAAAATAATATGGAGCATCGCATTGGGCCTGATGAAACCAGCGTTGCATTCACCGTTGTCAGTCTCTTCAATGGCATTTCGAGCCTCTGTCAGTAGACTTTCACTAAACTGGTCGCTGATCGGCTCACATTCGCTAAGCAGTGGATTGGGACTGAACACACCGAAACTTTCATCATCTTTACACTTCACGGCATTTTGAAATATCGTTGTGTAATTTGGGGTACTGGGGACACCACGGAAAGATTTTTAAAATGATTCAAAAGATGCAAAAAAGCATCCCTAAATCATCCCCATATTTTCAAAAAATCATGCAAAAAACATCCAAAAAACATCCCAGAATCATCCGAAAATCGACTTGGAATCGATCCAGAATCGATCCAGAAT
>CAJWHX010000060.1 GCA_913040875.1 uncultured Pseudomonadota bacterium
GTTGTGGTGCCAGGGTTCGCGGATTGACTGCGAAGTGCGAGTGCTTCTTGTTTCATTTTCTCGTAGTCTTGCTCGTTAATGAAACCTTCATCCAACAGTTCTTTCGCTTCTTTCAGCATTGCACGCCAGTTAGACATTACACTTTCTCCATACCAGTGAAATCTAGGTAGAAGGTAACCACATTTATACTCAAAATCACAATCCCTGTTGTCATTCCAGCAATATTCAGACATAATATATATACTTATTGACAAAACTATAGGATTTGTATGAATCAATATGAGGCCATACACCGTATACGCGCTTCAAAACCGACCCTGCGCATGAAAGAGATACTCGATCTTGGAATCACACGATACATGCTCTATACCCTTAGAGATGCAGGGCTACTTGAGCAGATTGGTCGAGGGATGTATCGTCTCACTGAACACCCATCTCTTCAATATCCAGACTTGGTGACCGTAGCCATCCGTCACCCTCAATCGGTTGTTTGTCTTATCTCTGCACTGTCCTTTCATGGACTCACTACACAAATCCCTCATGATGTATCGATCGCCATTGCAGAAGGTGGGTATGCTCCACAGCTTGACTTCCCGCCCATCCAAGTGTATCGTTTCTCCCGAAGCACACATCAAGCAGGTATTGAACAGCATAGTTTAGATGGTGTGCCAGTACGCATCTACAGCCCTGAGAAAACCATCGCCGACTGCTTCAAGTTTCGCAATCAACTCGGTATGGATATTGTACTGGAGGCGCTCAAAATGTACCGAGAGACCACCAGATTCAATCATCGAACGGTTCTAGAGTTTTCGACACTCTGTAGGGTACAGAACATCATTCGACCCTATTTGGAAGTCCTGATATGAGCCCCACCAAAAACATGGCTGCCTCCGTGAAGCAAAAGTTGCTCAATCAAGCCAAAGCAACCAAACGCCCCTTCCAAGAATTGCTTCAGTACTATGCGATGGAACGGTTTCTCTACCGACTGTCCCAAAGTCAACATCGAGAGCGCTACATCTTAAAAGGCGCACTGATGCTGAGAGCTTGGAGCCACCCATTATCGATGTCGAGACCCACGATGGACATTGACATGCTGGCGATGACAGCCAATACAGAAGAGAATATACATACACAGACCTTGGATATCATCCAAACACCCGTTGTGGATGATGGACTGCAGTTTCAAACCAGCACGATTAAAATTAGTCGGATTACAGAAGGCGCTTCGTATGAGGGTATTCGAGTTCGATTTATTGGTCTGCTAGAACGGACGCAGGTACCCATGCAGCTCGACATCGGATTTGGGGACAAAGTTCATCCAAGTCCTCAGCAGAAGGAACTCCCAACCATATTGAACCAGCCACCACCGAACCTTCTGTGTTATCCGAAGGAAAGTTCGATAGCCGAAAAGTTCCAGGTCATGGTACAGCTCGGTCATTTAAACAGTCGCATGAAGGACTTTTACGACATTTGGACATTGTCTCAGCAGTTTGCATTCGACTTCGACACACTCCAAGAAGCCATTCGGCAAACCTTTACAGAGAGACAGTGTGAACTGAGCGAGCCGATAGATGCCTTTACAGATGCGTTCATCGAGGCCCAACAAACCATGTGGAACGCATTTCGAAGACGCATGAAACAGGACCAAATCCCCGAAGATTTTCGCATCATCAATCAAGATCTACAAGCGTTTCTATTGCCGGTTGTGCACCAGCCCTCTAGAACTATGCGCTGGACACCAGATAGCGGTTGGTACGAAAAACCTTAGGTCATGGAGTATTTCAACGGCGACTTACACTGAATGGGAACTTCAACTGGTTGTCAGACAAACACACTCTCGTAACAGGTACCCCCGTTCCGAACATTTTACGGTACACGATCCGCACATTTTCCCGTACCGTGTACCGGAGCGCGTAGGAAGCACACGCAACAATCCCCCGAGCCGTGACACGGCACAGCACGTACCGCACCCGTAACAGAAACCCCGATCCGAGCATTTTACGGTACACGATCCGCACATTTCCCCGTGAACGGTCCACACATTTTCCCTGTACGTGTACCGGAACGCGTACGGAACACACACGGAACACGTACCGGAACACGTACAGGGAACATCCTCGGAACAGGAACCCCGATCCGGAACCGTATACATCCGCCGCAACGCTATCGCGGTACAGAATGTGTCAGACTCCGTACCCACACCCTACACCATCGTGATTTTCGGAGGCTGGTTCGTCCGCGCCGTCTCACCCTACTTCGTGTGTGGACGTGCTGTTCGGACCAGCCCCCGAAAATCAAAGAGTGAGCCGCCTGTTTTGCCTGTCTGATACTCGAAATACCGATCGCTACGATGAAACCCAAACAGTCCCTGAGCGCCGATGTAGTAAGCCACCAACCATTCACAATACACTCCAGCACAATCCCCTACGAAGCACCATTCTTCGGCACTCCAAACTGAGCCACGGTTTTCCCGCCATCACCCTGTCGTACACGCTACTTCGTCGTGTCCGCCTGTGTGATGCGTCGTGAAAACCTGCTTTCTTGGGGGTAAAGGGGTAAGACTGGCTTGTTACCGTAAATGAGTTCGCTACGATACTTATTTTTTCGGCATTCGCAAGGGGTTTAGGGGTTCCTCGAGAGACGAAAACCCAAGTAGTCGCAGCGGCACGTGGGGACTTCGTCGCGGCGGACCGACACGCGAGTGCCCCTAGCGAGGTTGCACCAGCCACCACCACGGCCCACACGGAACGGGCCACTGTCCAGACCCGTAGGGTCCGTCTGAACACCACTGCTATAGCCACCTTTTATATCCCAGACCCACTCCCAAACATTTCCACTCATATCGTAAAGTCCAAATCCATTGGGCTTCTTTTGACCAACTGGATGTGTCTTGCGTCCACTATTTTTCGTATACCAAGCCACTGCATTAACGTACTGTGTGCTTCCTGCGTATTTGAAACGCTGACCAGAACGAGCACTGTACTCCCACTCTGCCTCTGTTGGCAGTCGGTATCCTTTCGCATCCCAGTTACACCTCACATTCTTACCGTTGATGGTATAAGCAGGCGTTAAACCTTCTCGCTTTGATAGCTTGTTGCAGAAATCCACTACATCAACCCAACTCACACACTCCACTGGTCGATTCGCACCTTTAAACCAACTCGGATTTGAGCCCATCACACTTTCCCACAATGCCTGAGTCACTGCATATTTGCCAATCAAGAAATCTCGGGTCAATGTCACCTTATGGCGAGGCTTTTCAGAATCATAGGCATCCTCATCATCCTCCAGAGCACCCATCATAAAGTCACCCGCAGACACTCGTACCATTTCCTTTGCCATTCGAACACAAAAGTCTTTCTCACTCTCCGACAAATCCTCGATAGCCACATCTCCCAATGCTCGAAACGCCATCGACTCAAACGCACCACTCTCGTACAATGACTGCCACACCGACTCATCTTTCACAGATTCTACCAACACCCGTTCAGCAGACAACGGGGCACTAAATTTGTCAGCATCCCGTAGGACCACCGACTCTCCATCCAGCTTCAAATATCGGCACAGATACTCGGGTGCTAAGGTCGTCATCAGCGTCAGACCGTTTCGGATGTTCTCAATGTCGTCGCTGAATACCAACTTGTCTATCTTTTCGAGTTGGTCATCCGGAAATGTACCGTTGTTGTATTGGGTTTCAATAGCTTTCCACAAACTTTGGATGGTACTCATACACTCTCCAATCAAGATTCAATCTTCGATACATCTTTGATATCACAAACCAACCAATTCAACCATCCAAACCTCAAGGATCCACCATAACTCACAACAGCTGTTCCTAAGCACCCAAAAAATCAAGGAGCGCTCTCGAAAATTCTCTGAGTTGTTCAAGATCATTGTTCGATGCTTCACCAGCCGCAATGATATCTCCGACCACTGTTTTCTTCTGATCTTGACTCAACGTAGAGCGCAAATGCGAACAAGCTATTTCCACCAAAAACCACAACGCCTCATTTACATCTTCAGGATTGTCGACCTGTTCAACAAATAATTTCGTGACCGTTTTGACAAGAACAATATCTTGTTGGACCTTTGCTTGGTTTGAATCGCTAAGAAGATTCTGCGAAACCTTTTCTATAGCAGACCCCTCCAAAAAAGGGTAGCGAAATTGAGCTGAAGCAAGGCAATAAAGGTCTGATCATCAAATCCCATGGTTTTAAACTTATTGATGAAAGTCGGGATATTTTTTGTCTCGTTTTGCATGGGTTCTCCTCAGTCATGTTCTACGCATTTTGATATCACAAAGCAACCGCCAAATTCAACCAACATTCAGTCATGTTGAATCGAGAGTGTTTCACTTACAGGTCATGATCAAATGAGTATGAGCGTTGGAAAACGACTCACAAAGTCTCCATACCACAAAGGCTGAATCTATAGTTGCATTCTTCGACTGACTGCGTGTATACATTCTCGTGTACGGCTGTACACTTCGACTACACTCACTTTGTCACTCTATGAATCCAACCGATATCTTCTAGCCGACAACGGAGTTGCTATAAACAATTATACGTTCACCAATCAAACACCTACATCAACCCAACAACCAACTGACCAACACCCAAGCCACCAAACAAACCCATCCCCAACCCCAAACCAACGCCTAATTCAACCAGCCCTCAAACAGCTGGCCAACACCCACGTCACCAAAAACAGCCCCAAACCAACTGCTACATCAAACAGCCCACGAATCACAAACCAACATCCAAATCACCAAACAAACCCATCCCTCAATCGAAAAGTCACCAATCACCGAGTCAACAACCAAGTCCTCCTAAAGTCTCCAACCACTTCCCTGTTTCAAAGTTGAGAGTGGATGATGGATTCACAGGATGCCCGAAGGATATAAAAGGTCGCTATACTCAAGTATGCGAACTTTTCTAGACAAGGGAAGCCGAAGAATACAGCACCGCACACCAACTTTTAGTAATGCAGTACCGCCAATCAACTTTTACCTGAAGCGCTTGGGCCTCGGCGCCTTACTCCCCTCTGAAGCTCTTCTCGCCAGCATCGCCACGTCTTCTTCTTTGAGACCGCGGTAGTCTGCCCCGTGAACCTTGAGCGGAATGCTGATTTCCACCAGTCGAGAATAGGCTCTAGAACCGATCCGATCGCCGAGTGTTTGCTTGAACTCTTGACTCGCGAGAGCGGGTACAGGGGTTCCGGAGGGTCCCTGCCACTGATAGTTGGTGGTGCCCAAGAGCGGTTTAAGCGCATTGTACCGGCGGGAAATAATATCGTCGATGATCGACATCTCCCACTCTGTCAGACGCCCCTTTCCAATCTCGTCAATCGCTAAAATTGGGACGGTCACCAATTCACCCAAAATCGCCTCATCGGATTTCCCTGCGCTGTAGGCAGCCCTGAGTTGTCCGAGCAATCTTGAAAACTCGACAAAACGGACCGGAATCCCATGGACAAAAATGAGGAGTTTGCAAAGTCCCACCATCAGATGCGTTTTTCCACGGCCCACATCTCCATAGAACACGATGCCCTTGTCCTCTTTTCCAGCTGCGAAATTGTCCACCCACAGATCGGTCGTCACTTTGATTTTGATATTGGAATTGTCGATCCACTGAAAATTACTAAGGTCTTTTCCGCCGTGTCTCGCAGTGATCCCAGATCGATTGAACATCGCTATTCGATCCGGCAATTTTTGACAGCGACAGCGACCAGAACGCATGACGCCATCAATTAACTTCCGAACCACACCATCTTCGCAACGAGGACACTCTGGTATACAGGAACAGATCGTCGCGTGCGCATACCCTTTTTTCGGCTTGAGGGTATAGCCGTGTCCACCACACAAAGAACAACTAATATCGGGACTGGGTTCAAAGGTACTCATGCTGACACTCCATTTAAACGATTCCACAATTCTTGTGCTTGAATCAATGGAAAAAACTGACGCATTCGATCTCGTGCCACTTCTTCTACGGCTTCTACCCAACGCTGTCCTGTCAAGAGTCGTTTTAAGTGCTGCAATTCAATCTCTGCATCTTCAATCCAATTCATCTGTGCCGAGCCATACTCTGCCCAAGCACCATCCTGAAAATCATTGATCCAAGTGATGATGTGCTCAGCCATCGCCTCCCGATCCCAACTCTGTTTGGCTGCATGGTCCAGTCGATTGGCAAAAGAACGTTGCGCATCAACCAGCATACTATCTTCGTGCCATTCATTTCGAATGTCTAAGGACCACTGTTTCATCGCCTCACTATACGTCGTCGCCACAACAGGTTCTGATTCTTCTTTGGGGGCATTTTTATAGAGCAATTTTTTAAGTGTTCCTTTGCAACGATTCAAAGACAACCGCGTTTTGACACGATTGGCGCGACGCTTTTCCGACACCTTATCGATGGCACACAAAATTGCGGGTACCGGTATTGCCTCATCGAGCCACTGTGCCAACAAACGAACATCTGCGCCAGACAGAAACATTGCCCCTCCACGAACATTGACCAAATAGGCAGCCACTTGTTCAGCGGCTTGACGATGTTCTTCAGAGATGGAATCAAAGGGTGTGGACATAAAACCATTCAGTGACAGATCAAAACTCACGGGAACTCTGGGGCAAAATTCGGGAAAACAAGGAAGGGATTTGGACTTCTAAGTTGCTACGTCATCAGAATAGCAAATCGGAAAGGGATGCACACCCGTCTCAAAAGAGATAAACAATACAAAACGGCATGCCATACTAAATGCAACCGCGTCAAAGTGTGGTCTTATTATCCTATGGAGTTTTCTGTGCAGTGGCGAACACTATTTTTTGGAATTGCAACCCTACCCTTTATGATCACCCCTTCAACCGCCTTGGCTCAAGATGATGACTGGCTAGAGGGAGATGACGATGGGGAAACGACTCGTGAAGAAGGCGAGGCTGACGAGATTGATTTGGATGAAGATCCAGATGAAGAGTCTATTGATGGCCGCGTAACGGAGCCATCGGACGGATTGGATTTGGGAGAGGAATACGAGACTCAAGCACTCAGAGGTGAAGGCGAAGACGATGCCGACATTTACAGAGACTTCAAATCTGAGTTAGAACGGTTGGACCCTGCAGAAGAGGCCATCTCTTGGCAAGAATATCTCGACAAATATCCAAAGTCCATCTTCAAACCGGCCATTGAACAGCGCATGTTGGAGTTAGAGGCTGAACTCTATGATGAAAGAATCGAGGACCGATATCGAAATGACGGTGGCGATGGGACAGCGGAAATCAAGCTGACCCAACCAATATTTTTATCCAATATCGATCCTCGGCAAAAATTTCATGCGGGTTTTGAATTGGGATTTCCTGGACAGTTCAACATATTGCTGGATTACGAGCACCAACTTAAGCGAGAGCTCTCCATCCATGGCGGAATGAGATCAAGTGTCTCAGGCACCTATTTTGAACCCGGTGTAAAATATGCCTTCATCAAGTCTGCACGATTGCAAATGCTCTCAACGGCCAATCTTGATTTGATGCTGGGTGGCAATTTGGGTGTTCGCCCCACAATTGGATGGGGCAAGCGCTTCACATTAAAAAATGACATCCTGTTGGACACCATGGCTCAAATCGGGTCGGAGCTCATTTTTTCACCGACGTTTGATCCCCGTTTACAAGGTGGTTTTCAAATCGCTGTGGCACCAACGGATACCATACGGTTCTTTGCAGAATCATCCGTCTACATGAAAGATTTCTCATGGGAACGTGGTGATGCCTTTGCGTTTAATACCTTCACCTTCGGGATCAAGTTCTTTGATCAGAAAAATCCTCGCGATAGCAAATACGAAGTGGGCACGGCGGCCAATATCCCCTACTATTATAAGTACTGGCGACAACACTATGGCTCAATTGCTGGCGATATCAACTGGTATTTTGAATAACATCCACGAAAATACACTTTGACCGGTAGGGGGTTCTATGTCTACAGATGCACCTTTGATGACAGCGCTCACCTTTGATCGCTCTAGAGAAGATTGGCATTGCTCAACCGGACTCATCAAAGAAAAGGTCCCCCGCCCTGTATTGAATGAGACCGATCGTGACTCCGTCATCATTCGAGTTCAATATGCAGGATTTTGTGGTTCAGACAGGGGCATCTGGTGGAGAAAGGCATTCGGAGATATGATCCTTGGCTCCTTAGATAACACCAAAACAGACAAGCGAATCGTCGGTCACGAGCTGCTTGGTGAAGTTGTTGAACTGGGAGCGGACGTTACCCGGGTCAGAGTTGGAGATCAAGTTTCAGCGGAAAGCCACATCGTGTGCGGGATGTGCCTGCAATGTCTAAACGGCGAACTTCATGTCTGTGCCAACGACAAAATCATCGGTATCTCTCATGATGGGTGTTTTGCTGAGTACATAAAACTCCCTGCCAAGTGCCTGTGGCCAACCAACTTAGACAAGATCCGCCCTGAGATTGCAGCCATTCAAGAACCCTTTGGCAATGCCGTTCACGCGTGTCAGGCCACCGATTTACGAGGAAAGCCCGTTGTGGTGATCGGATGCGGAACGATTGGTCTCTTTGTCATTTTGATTGCTCGAGCACTTGGAGCCAGTATGGTCATCGGGGTCGAAGTGGATCCGCACCATGCTGAACTGGCAAAACAGCTGGGGTGTGATGCCGTATTGATACCAAACCCTGTCTCTTCTGATGCTCCATACGCTAGTGATCCAGCGCTGGTCCAGCAAATCCTCGACCTCACAGATGGACTCGGTGTAGATGTGGCTTTCGAAATGGTTGGACACAATTCTGCACTCAACAATGCCGTAAAGTCCGTTCGGCGGGGGGGACATGTGGTCATGTTTGGGGTTCGAAACGGAAATGTCGTCATTGAAGACTATCATCGCGTAGTCATGAATGGTCTCCACATGCACGGCGTTGTTGGAAGACGCATCTTTGATACATGGGAAACCACTCGCGCACTGTTGGAAAACCAAGACAATGGGATCCAAGAGGCCATATTCAACATTATTTTAGCAGGTGGAACCGAGCCCATCGTACACATTGATAATTGGAATAAAGACGACTTTGAGAAGATCATCCAGAAATTTCCCAAACCCATCATTCAGTTCGATTGATAGGCTGAGCGAAACAATGTCTCTAGGTACCGTTGGAATTCGACGACTCAAGGTCCACACGATTGTCGGCTTATTGCCCCATGAGCGAGTTCAAAAGCAAGACATCTTTCTCTCTATTGAACTCTCCATCAATTTCTCTCGATGTGTACAACATGACACCGAAGATCTTCAATACTCGGTAGACTATGCTACGGTAGCAAAGGATATCACAGAGTGGATTCAGCTTGAAGAATTTGAGCTACTGGAGAGCATCGCACTCTTAGGCACCGAACGCATCCTCAATCGGTATGCCGCCGTCACACAATGCACCATAGAAATAGAAAAACCCGCAGCCATTAAAATGGCGACGGGTGCTTGGGTGCGATGGACTCGCACGCGCTAATCCCAACAAATCTTAGATGTACTCGTCATCATCATCATCGCCGTCATCATCTGGATTTGAATCCTCACCGGTATCAGCAGTTTCTGAATCGGCTTGGTCATCTGCCAACATATCGGACTCCACCTCTTCGCGAATATCGTCAACATCGATCCCCAACTCTCTCAAGGCATCTTCAAATCGAGAGAAGGCCGATTGCAATTCGTCTAGTGGGTTGCCGGATTCATCAAACTCTATTACCCCTTCGCGAAGGGCTTTATAGATCACAGGATGATACTTGTCGACAATCTGTACCAAAGCCTGTACAGAGCGAAGAAGCTGCCTACGTGTCAACTCAGCATCTTCCAATGGAAACTCAATGATCGCACGGACCTCACCATCCGAATCATCATATTCAAACTGAATCATTTTGGTTTTCCAAGAGACCATCAATAAGGTTTGCAATAAGGCCGGACGATTTGTTTCATCGAGTGCAGAATAACATTGTGGTGTGAAAATTTTCAAGAACTCACCCTCTTCCTCGAGTGATATCACCATCCCTAAATGGTTCTCCCCATCTTTATCTACATATTGCTCTGTACCAAATCCAGTGATGATCACATCACGTTCTTGATCAATTCGGTGCTTTAAGCCTTCCGAATCTAGATAGCCAGAAATTTGTTCGAGTGTTGATCCCATACAGTCTCCAAATTATTTGATGGTGCTAGGGTATTATATCAATCTTACGGTCAATGAACGAAAAAAGGTTCTAATATCGGATTCGATTATACAAGTGGTACTTCCTTAGCAACCTAATCGAACGACTTGAACCACAAATTTCCACACAATCTTCACAGAAGGAAACCAACTTTGTAAGTTTCAATCAGATATATTGGGACCTCAAACCCAAAATGAATCGAGTATACAATGAGACTATTAACCAGTTTATTTTTATGGATGTTCATCAGCTGCCAACCCACACCGGAGTATGGTATCTGTGAAGACATTTGCAAGGAAGTGTATTCCACTTGTCAGTTTGCAGCCTATCCAAGCTTTGACTCTTGTCTTGAAGGCTGCTTTTACAATGAGGAAGAAGGCGCTGATATGGATGCACAATACGAATGCTTTCAAGAAGCCGCTTGTGATACCTTTGAAATTGTTGAATGTGAAAACACCCATGGAGCACAATCCGATGAATAAAACAACGACCCTAACTTTACTCAGCCTCTCGATGGCTTGCTCATCAGACTATGAACTCACCGGCGAGCGACCTGATGTCAATCCTGGAGACGTCACCGAGTGCCCCTTTACTGAAATTGAAGGCACCAGTTTCCAATCCTACGACTGCAATCCTGTATTTACCAATACGGATGAAGACTGGGGCGGTGATGTTGGATCTGTAGGCTTCTACGCTACAGACGTCATGGGACACCCTTTTTATCAAATGTGGTACACATCTTCTGATTCTGATCAATTTGGCAGCTTTGGAATGGGATACGCAATTTCCTCTGATGGGACAAACTGGGATACACATCCAAACAATCCCTTGTTTCAGTCAGATCCAAACGCTTGGGACGCAGACTCTGTAGCAGGTCAAGTTATCGTTTGGGACCCCGTCGAAAAGGAATATGTGATGGCGTACCAAGGGTTCACACTGGGGACCGGAGAGTTTGATTTTGAGACCTTTGAAACCGACACTGGCACTTGGGGACTGGGAATCGCAACCTCACCGGACGGTATCTCTTGGACAAAATCTACCCGAAACCCAGTCATCAACTTTACCGAAGATTTCGACATTCTTTCTGGAGCTCAGATTTCTCCGTGCTGGCCCCTCACGATTACCATCAATCGTCGAGGATTTCGTGGATACATCGCAGCATCAAGAAATGATGATGCATTCTTGGGCGAGACGGCGTGTCACATTTATGCAATGGATGGCGTCGATGCAGACACATGGATCATTGATGACAACGCCCCTGTATTTGAAGCGGGTGGTGTATACGATAGAATGGGAATTGCATCTGCATCCATCGTAGAATTGAATGGCATACAATACATGTTCTATACTGGATTTACCGACTGGACGGAATTTGATGGCTATCGTTCTGCCACCAATCTCACGGTCAATCTGGCGACGTCCACCGATGAAGGACAGACTTGGACCCGAGATCCAAACAATCCACTTCCATTGTCTACAACTGGTGTAGCTAGCAATGTTGCTGCACAGGTGATTGGAGAGCGTATCCACTTATGGGTGACCGATATGTACGATGGTCAAGCTGCCGTCGGATACTTCCTGTATGAACCAGAAGTTGAAGCCACAGAAGAGACGGAGACCACTGAAACAGTGGAATAATATTCCTTCTTGGTCTGTACATATGCCCTGAACTTCACTGAAGTTCAGGGCATTTCTTTTGACTTGGTTTATGGATGGACCAAGTAGCCTTCGATGTAATATGTTGTAGTGCTGCATCCATCAAAGGACAATGTAGAACCCGCAGGAACCTTCAATGAAGCGGTCCCAGTTGTAAAGACCGTCTGAGGCTGAAAGTATGCTGTTCGTGTAAACATATACGTTGGATAAAAATAGTTGCTCGTCGGAACAATCACGCTTCCATCAACGGATATTTGACACGACTGATTGGTGATCAATGTGGTAACAATGACATCTTGATCAACGGGGGCTGTAAAAACGGAGGCCCCTTGATTGATACTGCCGCCGTAGTTTACAATTGGATTCTGTCCTGCACTCACGTGAGGACCCATCTGCGCATTGGCAGATTGAATGAGTTTGTACGTCACACCGGTCGATAAAACCAAGAATGCTGTCGCCATGATATTTTTCCACATTGTGTACTCCTATATAGATTGAATGCCTATTGCTTACCAAACCGGTATTGGAAATGCAATCCCTTTGACTATTCGGTATAAAGTTTGCATGCAATCTATGTATACAACAGCAATCTAGGAA
>CAJWHX010000061.1 GCA_913040875.1 uncultured Pseudomonadota bacterium
CAGGATTGGATGATGGAGATGATGATACCCAGCTCGATCAGGCAGGTGTGTTGAATTATGTGGATGGTTCCCAAGTGAATCTGGGTTCTGGTTCTCAAGTGGATGGTTCAAATATTGTCACTGTAGATTCATACGCCTCCTATTTACCTGGTGACTTAGCAGATGGTGACTCCGATACATTGGCTAGCTTAAACTGTTTCATGGGAGAGATTGTCTCTTGGGGTCCCAACAACACTTGGGTATGCACATCTGATGCATCTCTTGAATGGCCTGACATCGCAACGATGCTCAGTGGAAATGCTGCAGACCTCAATATGGGTACAACGATCGGTGGAGATACGATTGTTACAGCGACAACTGACATGGACACATTGAATGCTCTCGCGTGCCAAGATGGTGAACTCGCAAAGTACGATGGTAATCAGGGCATCTGGTACTGTGCCGGTGATGACAATACCTTCCTTGATCAGGCAGGTGTCTTAGGCTATGTAGACGGTTCGCAAGTCAATCTTGGTATTGGTTCACAAGTAGACGGTTCAGCCATTGTCACAGCCGATTCGTACACGTCTTATCTTCCCAGTGATTTAGCCGATGGGGATGCCGATACCCAACTCGATCAGGCAGGTGTCTTGGGATACGTACAGGGACAGACACTCAATCTGGGTACGAGTTCACAGGTCGATGGGTCAGATATCGTTACAGCCGATTCGTATACATCGTATCTTCCAAGTGATCTAGCCGATGGTGACGATGATACTCAGCTGTCTGACTCTGAAGTTGTCGACATGGTTCAAGGTTCAAGTACCCTTGATCTCAGTGGCGACATCAGCGTTGCTGGAACAGCAACTTTTAATGATGCTGTCACTGCTGAGAGTGGACTTACAGTGAATGGTACCTTAGTTACTGATACCATTCAAGGTTCATATGGATATAAGGAATTTACCACTGACCGAGTGGTTTCCAGTACGACTTCATCGAAAACCTATACCCTTCTCAATATGCGGTGCAGCGGTCATTGGGGTAGTTACTTCGTAGAGATTGATCTGATCACTTATTACTATCGACCATCGGTCAGACGATATGAATACTACTGCGGAAATGGAAACCACACCAGTGGGGGTGCGCTAGTGGAAATCTCAAACCCACAAACGGTCGGGTCATTGGTCAGTCTGGCGAAGACTTCTCCTGTAGACACAGGGTATGATCACAGCAACATTCGCATGTACGATGTAGAGCTGCAAGTTACTCAAGGTCCATACGTGCAGTCCTACGCACGTGTTCGAACGTATGGTATGTGGGCGAGTCAACCGTCTGGTTCGACCCATAGCAACACCGCACCGAGCGCTATCTGGCCAACTTGGACTGAATAACACATCATAGATGTTCTAGGCAGAGTCTTGAAGTCGAAGTTTCTTTGGTCAGCAGTTACGTTTGCTCCGATATACATTTCTTATGACCGAACATCTGTACTCTGAAATGAGAATGATCACTCACAGTGACTTCTCCTCAATATTTCTTTACAAAAGACCCTCAAAAGAACTGCCATGTTTACACCACATCACATTCTCCGACGAACAAAAGCGGAACGATTGTATACAGACCCCAACACCCGACTGTATCTAGAAGATCCACAACCTGTCTCGCAAAGTTTGGAGTGGAGATTGGCGGAGCGCTATTGGCATCATCATGGAGCCACACCGTTTTCTGATGGCTCTGTTCCGTACATTGTGAACAACTCAGGTTGGGCTCCTCGAGCAGCCGCAGAGATGGTTCTGACAGCGGGGCGGGTTGTAGAAGGACCGTTGGTGGTCGTCGAGATTGGAGCGGGCAGTGGACTGTTTGCCAAGCAGGCCCTCGATCACATTCAAGAGGTGTCCACTCAGCAAGAACTCAACATTTATGATCGGTTGACCTGGATTTGTACGGATGGTTCGGCTTTGGCTGTAGACAAGTGGAGAAACCGAGAACAATTTTCTTGCCACAAAGACCATATTGTATGCCAAGTGTTGCAGGCAGAGGATTTCAACTCACTTGATACACCACAAGGTACGCTAATTGGAGTGATGATCAACTACGCACTCGACAGCCTACCCCTCGAAGTGGTCAATACAAATGGGGAACGATTGCACTTACAATCTCACATCTGTATTGAACAGTCCAATTTAGAACAATGGCTGGGATTGTCCTTCACAGAAATTCAGGACTGCATTCAAAGTTCAAATCCAGAATCGCTCGATGCTCTACTTCCAATGTTGGACTTTTTGGAAGTGACTGCCAGTTTTAAGTCTGGAGTGGTTCCATATGCAGATGCCGCTCTGTCTGCTGCACAAACCGATATCTCTATGGTTAATATTGGTGCCATCGAACTGTTGCAAGCCATTCATGAGCCGCTCTGTGATGGTGGCTTCATTCTGATCAATGATTATGGTCCCACGACACCAGAAGCCTTTTCCAATCAGCATTTTATTCATCGTTTTGGTGGAACAGCAACGGGTGGCATAAATTTCCTTCATTTGGACGGTTTATTTGCCAATCTGGGCAGTACTGTATTTATACCGAATGGCGATGACCATCGAACAATACACACTCGTATGTATGTCAGAGGACAGAGTGAGCACTTTGACACCCCATTCTCCAAGCAGTACAGCGATCCTCGATATGTTCAATCTGATCGGATTGGATTGTGGATCCGATCGTACATTGGGTCCGGTCAATACTCAGAGGCTCTAGAACTCTTTGAGCGTCATCTCAAGTGGTGTCCTACGGATTGGTTTCAACTTGCGCAGGCTGCACAGCTGCTCATGCAACAATTTGGACAGGTAGCAGAGGCAAGTGAACTCGCCTCGGAGGCCGTTCGGCTCAATCCATGGAGTTCGACACTGGTATGGAACATTTATGGATCGGCACTGTTCTCGAATGAAGACTACGATGGTGCGACCGATGCTTGGAATACAGCGATAGAGATTCATCCTGAGGATCCCAGTACATGGTTGAATTTTAGTTATCTGTATGTGCTTCGCGATCAAAAAGAACTGGCACTGCAGGCAATTGCCAAAGGACTGGCCTACGATCGCAACGGTCAACTGCGCTCCGCATTGTTGCACAAACAAGCAGAAATTATAGACGCAGGACTGCAATTTGAAGTGGCAAAGTTAGATCGTTCTGGACGAAGACATAGAACCCTTGTCGATGCTTTTAAAAGCGTGAACAAGTCTGAATGATACAACTCTGTAAACGGTCCTTGAGCAAATGATATACTATCCACATCAGCTGGAGGGATAGTATGTGGTTTGGGATGGTATTGTTTGGGGCGTGTCGCTCAGAGGATGTGTATAAAGAAGGGGTGGTTGATACTGCGGAAACGTTGTCCGATTCGGATGGGGATGGTTATTTCTCAGATGAAGATTGTGATGACAGTTCGAGTACCATTTATCCTGGTTCTGAAGAATTGTGTGACGGCGTAGACAACGATTGCGACGGCGACATCGACGAAGGGGTACTCAGTACATTTTACTTGGATGTCGATCAAGATGGCTTCGGTGATGATGCTGAAACACTGGAAGCATGTGATGTTCGTGAAGGCTATGTGGCCATTGGAAATGACTGTGATGATACCAATGCCGATGTTTTTCCCTCGGCTCCTGAAATCTGCGATGAAGTAGACAACGATTGCAATGAACTCATCGATGACAATGTGGGATCGATGTACTATCTAGATCAAGACATGGACGGGTTTGGTGTGGACTCTGAAACCTTTTTATTGTGTTCAGATACCGAGGGATTTGCCAGTACCGCTGGAGATTGCAATGATTTCAATCAGCTGGTGTATCCTGGTGCACCAGAGTTGTGTGATGAAATTGACAACGATTGCAATGAGGTTGTGGACGATGGTGGACTCTATACCTTCTACGCAGATGTGGATGAAGATGGATACGGAGATGCCGGTGACTTTATAGAATCTTGTTCCATTCCAGAAGGCTATGTGTTCAACAGTGAAGATTGTGATGATGCCGCTAGCAATATCAATCCGAGTGCCGAAGAAGTGTGCAACGGGATTGATGACAATTGCGATACGGTAAGCGATGAGGGAGTAGAAATCCTCTATTACGCAGACACCGACGCCGATGGCTTTGGAGATGCCAGCAACACGACCTACAATTGCAGCGAACCGTCTGGATATACGACCAACGACTTGGATTGTGATGATGGTAATGGTGCGGTGAATCCGAATGCTGCAGAGGTGTGCAACGGGATTGATGAGAACTGCAATGGGGTCGTAGATGAGGGTGTCGAGATAGCGTACTATTATGATGGTGATGCCGATGGATGGGGTGACAGTGCAACAATGGCACTCAGCTGCAGTGCACCCATTCAGCACGTTCTCCAAAATGGGGACTGCAACGATAGCGATCCAAGCATCTATCCCAGCAATCAAGAAGTATGCGACAGCCTCGATAATAATTGCAATGCACTGGTAGATGAGGGGGTGGAGAGTACCTTTTATTTTGACGATGATGGCGATGGATATGGGGATACCAACACATCGGTTATGGGATGTAACGCACCCACGGACTATACGTCTGTAGTGGGGGATTGTGATGATAGCAACAGCGACATTTTTCCGAGTGCTTCCCTAGGCTGTGATGGTATCGATTACGACTGCGACGGCATCATTGATAACGACGCTGATGGAGATGGATACTCAGATGTAGCCTGCGGCGGATTGGATTGTGATGATGCAGATGTGACGGTTTATGATGTTTGTATCGATGGAACAAGTTGTATTGATATCTTGACGCAGGGCGGAAGTACTGGCGATGGACTGTACGAGATTGATCCGGACGGTGTCGGTGGTGAGGATTCCTATTTTGCGTACTGTGACATGACCACCAACGGTGGAGGCTGGACCTTAGCAATGCGCTTTGACAATCCTTCGCAGTTTACATTCAACTCTCCCTATTGGACCAATGAAACGACACTCAATGAAACCGATACGGATCCCAATGGAACCACAGACGCCAAGTATGAGGCCTTCTCAACCCTTCAGGCAACCGCGATACAGGGTTGCATGACACGTGCCGGCAGCAGTGGATGTAAAATGTATGCGCTGACACAGCCACAAACGTTGTACAGTTTGTTTACGAATACACCCATTGGCTCTGACAGCAACAACAGTGGTGGATTGTTTTTCTCCGAAGCCGAAAGCGACAGCATGGAGTGGTTGACCATCATCGGTATTGGGCAAAGCGTCCTAACGACTCCGAACTGGAGCAATTACGTCAGGGTTGGTATCAACATCGATGATGACTTGAGCTGTTGTGACGCTCGCATTCGGTTTGGGTTGGCCCTCAACAATCAAACAGATGTCTATACGTTGAATGACACGGCCGGTTTTGGTGCGAGTTCCTATTATGATTGCTCTTCCTGTTCAGATCCGCTGACTTCAGATCACCCTTGGAGTGTTGGTGCTGGGTTTACCTCCGACAATGGTAACTATGACGCCTATGGAACCATTTGGATTCGTTAAATGGCTTGGTGTATGTATGGTAGATGCTTAGTAGAGCAGTCTATCTTTGATGAGATATTGTGCGTTGTATGCAGAATACGTTAGAAATTGACTGACGACAAAATGTGAACACATCTTCGTGAGGCTTTATGAAATACGACGTTTTCTTTTCCATTTCACAAACGCCAGTGGATGGGTATATGCCTGATGAACCAACGATGCTTCGGAATTTCTTTTCCCAAGTTCAGCTGGCGGATCGTTTGGGATACGGAACAGCGTGGGTTGCCCAAGCCCATTTGTCGACCGAAATTCAAAAGCGCAACAAGAAACCTGTGGTGCCTCATTTTCAAGGAGAAATTGGACTGTGTACAGATTTCTTTCAATTAGCTCATAAGGTTTTTGCTTGTACGAAGAATATTGAAGTCGGTTCCGCTGTGATGAGTCTAATGTGTAATGGTGGTCCGATTGGGATGGCGGAGCGCATTGGAAATTTTTGTACATTGCACGGACTCAATCCCGACGAACGTCGACGTTTGCACATTGGGTTTGCCACCGGTCGTTTTGAGTTTATGGGTCGTCCCTATGGTTTTGTGCCTCGAGATGCTGTCGAGGAGGCGGCGTGGCCGGCGTTAAAGGGGCAGATTTTCTTAGAAGCAACCGATGTGTTCCTTCGACTATTGAGGGGAGAGGTCTTGTCGAGTAATGATACATATGAAACAGTGTTGACTCGCAAAAACTTCCGTTCTGATGGAGACTGGGAACGTGTTCAACAAACGGCTCATGAGACCTATGGTTTGCCCGCGGATACTCCAGAAGTTCCGATTTGCAAGCGGTATGTATTTGAGGAAATTAAGACCATTCCACAAGACTGGGACCGCTCTTTGTTGTCGCTGATCGTTGGTTCACATGACCCAGCGGCTCAGCAGCGGTGCAACAAATGGATGCCGACAAAGGTCTTCAACCTCTCCATCACCAATGATGAAATTATCAACAAGACCCACGCTCGAATGGCGGACTGCTTTCATGATTCTGGTGGCGAGTGGAAGAGAGAGTACATGCCTCGCACAGCGATGGTGTTCTTACATGATGACGACAGCAACAGCGTAGAGGAAAATGATGCGGCAGCGCATGCACACGCCACCAAAGCACTGTCCGCATACTGGCAAGCATTGCAGGGGACTCTGGATCCATCGAAAGTGGAAAAGGCAGCCAACAATGCACTCGTTGGGTCACCAGAGACCATCGCCAAGCAAATTGTAGAGCGCTATCATCCAGAGGATAGATTGATGCTGTGGTTTGACTTTTTCAACCACGACAATGCTCACGTTTCGATGATGATGGAACAGTTTCAAGCCAAAGTGGCTCCACTTGTAAAGAGCAGTCTATCGGGAGACGAGTAATATTATGACCACGAATAAACCCGGAGAGTTTAAGTATCCATCGTCTCCTCTTGGAGAGGTGGAAGACGGAATTCCAACAGGGCGCGATGTCCCTTGGGAGCCACTTGTTGATTACAGGCGAGCAGGGGTCTCTGAAACGACGATTCACGGTGCTGTTGGTTGGGCTCACGGCAATGAAGTAATTCATCAGTTCGGTGGCAATGTGCTCTGTTACGGCCGATCGATGATGAAACCCTTTATGATGCGTGTATTTTCAGACGTATTGCAAGATTTGGAACCTGAACAGCACGCCATTTCATTGGCTTCTCACAATGGTACTCCGGAGCACGTTGCGGCAGCTCAGTCTTTGTTGACGCGTGACGAATGGGGGATGATGCAAACGCCTCTCGACGTACCGTTGATACAGTTTGGTCGTCAGGTTCGTCGTCCTAGGCGATGGTACCACTGCTGTTCAGGAGAACATGCGGCAATTGTACGAGGGTGTCGAGAGAAAGGATGGTCTAGAGTGGGGTATACGGTTCCGACTCATCCGTTTTTCCAAGGGTATCTAGCTGAGTTGCAGAAGATTTTGGGAGCGGATTGGCAACCCACTCGAGTTGGTCGAGATGGATGTGGCCTGCCAACCGTCTCGAACACAGTCAGTGAACTTGCTCTGTGTATGGCATCATTGGTACAGCAGAGAGAAGACGAGTGGATATGGGATGCGATGGTGCAATATCCGGATTTGATTGGTGGATTCAATCGTCTGGACAGCACGATCATCAAAACAGGTGGTGGTCAGGTGATCGCGAAGGAAGGAGCAGATGGTCTTCTTGGTCTTGGTATCGTTCATCCCGACTATCCCAAAGGTCTTGGAGTGGTGATTAAAATAGCCCACGGTTGGAACGCTCAAGCAACTTGGTATGTTGCTCGAGCGGTACTGGGGGTGTTGGGTATTGATCTGCGAAATCCCTATGCACTGCATCGTCAAAAGGCCTTCTTGGTCTCGGGCATCGTTCCAGATAGGTATTTGTCTAAATTGGAAGAAGTCAAAACTTGGGATGAATGGGACCCCAATAAAGATACATACGACTATCGATGGGTTCAGTACCCGATGAGATGAACGCTAAGAATAACGGTGTGAATTTCTGCTTCGTGTCTTGCCAATATGGTCGATACTTCATACATAATTGATGTACATGTAGATCCGCATTAAGGAGGCTTCTATGTCCAATACCATTGCTCAATCGGTCGTAGATCTGCTTCCAGATAGTCCTGCGATTCTCTGTAATTGGATTGGTGGAGAGCCTGTAGATCCAGAGGGGAACGCGTATTTGAAGAACATTCACCCACCTACAGGGAGAGTGTTGTCGAAGATCCCTCGTTCTCAGGAATTGGATATTCATGCGGCACTTCGATGTGCACAGGCTGTACAAAAGGAATGGAAACGGACTTCGTATTCAGAACGCGCAGATTTGCTCGATGCGATTGCAAATCGATTGGAAGAGCGTAAAGATGAGTTCGCTCAGGCTGAATCCTTGGACACGGGAAAGCCATTTCACATTGCTAAGAATGTTGATATTTCGCGCGCCATCTCCAATTTTCGGTTCTTTTCTGGAGCGATTCGTCACGATGAAACGGGCTGTCATATGATGGCCGATGCGATCAACTATACCATTCGGAAACCAGTCGGTGTCGTAGCGCTCATCACGCCTTGGAATCTACCACTGTATCTTCTCAGTTGGAAACTTGCCCCCGCGATCGCAATGGGCAATACCATCGTTGCCAAGCCTTCTGAATTGACTCCAACCACAGCAACATTACTCGCCGAAGTCTTTAATGAGGTCGGAGCTCCAAAGGGATTGTACAATGTGGTTCACGGGCGAGGAATGGAAGCGGGAACGGCTTTGACCAATCATCCAATTGTGAAAGCGATATCCTTTACGGGCGGAACTCAAACGGGGCGGTATGTATCTCAGTCAGGAGCCGAACAGTTTAAGAAAATGTCATTGGAAATGGGCGGGAAGAACGCCGCACTCGTCTTTGAAGATGCTGATATGGATCGTACTGTCAAAGGCATTGCCAGGGCAAGTTTTCTCAATCAAGGTCAAATATGTCTGTGCGCGTCTAGAATCTTGGTTCAACGATCTGTGTACGACTCTTTTCTTGATAGGCTTGTAGAGGTCGTGAAAGGATTGAAGGTTGGAGATCCTCAACAGAGTACCAGTGACTTGGGTTCCTTGATATCCAATGAGCATCAGCAGAAGGTGATGGGTTTTGTAAAATCGGCCCAAAAAGATGGGGGCCGTGTCCTATGTGGAGGAGAAATACCGGAGATGTCCGGAGAGCTCTGTGACGGTGCGTGGTTCAGCCCAACGGTCATTGTAGATGTCCCGACCAGCTCTAAGATTTCGATGGAGGAGGTCTTTGGCCCAGTGGTTGTCGTGCACCCGTTTGACACAGAAGAAGAAGCCATCGAGATAGCCAATGGAACTCAATATGGTCTGGCTTCGACAATCTGGACGCAGAATCTGGAGCGTGCACATCGAGTCGCAATGGACATGGATACCGGTCTCGTTTGGGTAAACACATGGCTCCATCGAGATTTACGGACACCATTTGGTGGAATGAAAAACAGCGGGATCGGCCGAGAAGGGGGCCATTACTCGTTAGATTTTTACAGCAATCCACAGAATATCTGTATTTCGTTGCCCAGATAAGGTGCGGGGGCAAAAATATAGGTGTAAGTATCGCTGTATAATCGACCGAAACTTTTAATATTGTTCGTTTATTGGGCAGATGAACCATATTGGAGGAAAAATGTCTACACATCATACACTCATACTCTCAACGCCAAATAGTTTGACACCAGCCACTTGGAACCAGTTGTTTGAAGATGCTGGAGGTTCTATGAATTTGGCTTGGACGGATTTTGAACCATCAGAGATTCTAGAAGAATCAGATAACAAGAGGGCGGTGTTCTTTTGGACCAGTGGTGGAGAGATGGATCATTGGGCACAAAGATTGTATGAGGGACTGCAAAAGTATGATCCGACTTCCAGTGTGGAATACTTTTTCGATATGACTGGAGAAATGCATGGGTATTGGCAAAATGGTGTACTGAAAGTGGAACCGTATAGTCCCTTTTATGAGGTGGTTTTAACTGAGTACACACCCCTAAATAACATTGTGCACAACGAGGAGGAGAATTTCTTCAGTGTGGTGTACGGGGAAGACGTGATTCTTTTGACGTACACACTCCCATCTACAATTTCGACCCACACTTCAGATTTTAGCGAACTGAAAAGAGGCATCAGATTTGATTGTCAAACACCGGAGGGACAGTCTCTGTGGGTGATTTTATACGAGGGGCAGTACTACTCTGAAGACATAGAGCATGGGCAGATTTAAGTGTGCTCTGGTTTAAGTTTGATTTTGGATGGCTCTGAGCAGCATAAAGACAACTTTTCCACAGGCTTGATCGGTCACTTGGTCGCGTGTTCCATTGAATGTGCAATGTGCATGGTGACTTTTGCCAAGTCCGTGTACCGCGATGTGGACAGTACCGACAGGCTTTTCGACAGATCCACCACCCGGACCTGCGATTCCGGTGATCCCCATACCCCAAGTCGCACCTGAACGCTCTTGTATACCGCGTGCCAAGTCAATGGCGACTTGTTTACAGACGGCTCCTTGAGTGTTGATGAGGTCCATCGATACCCCGCAGTATTTATTCTTGGCTTCGTTGGAGTAGACGATGATCCCTTCTTGATAGTATCCAGAAGAACCAGAAATGGATGTGAACCAAGAAGAAAGTTTGCCAGCCGTACAGCTCTCTGCAGTCGCAATCATCTCTTCTCGAGTCCACAACTGTTCGGCAACCACTTCGATTAAAGAGCGTTTCTTACTTCCAATGTCAAAGACGTAATCGCCGATTTTTTCAGAGATGAGCATTTGCAGTTGTGTACGCTGAGTGTCTGCAGGATAGAGGGTCAGCCAGTTTCCGCGTCGCGTGGCGTGAAAGGCGTGCTCGGGGAGATCAATCTCTCTGAGTTTATACAGGATGTGGCTTTCAGCGATTCCAAACGTGGCAAATACAAGGGGCTGAGCCTGTTGGATGAGGGTTGGAAAAGCCAGTGGAATCATCTCGTAGAGTTCTATTGGTACGCCCGGAAAAACGTAGATTGAACCCCCTGAAGTATCCAGTCGATATCCACAGGCTGCTCCAAGTGGATTGTCAATGTATTCGGCTCCTTTTGGCAACAGAGTCATTTTGCTGGTGTTGTCTGGCATCACTCTATTGCGTTTTGCATAGTGGGCCTGAAGTTCTGCAAGAGCCGTTTCGTGTTGCTCTAAGTCTAGTCCGAAAGCCTCAGCAAGACTTTCATTGCTTAGATCATCATCGGTTGGACCAATCCCACCAGTTGAGATGACGACGTCGTATTCCGCAGCGAGTCTTTGATACGTCGCAATCAAGTGTTGTTTATTGTCGCCAATGGTGACGTGTTCGACGATATCATACTGGGAGTTGGAAAAGTACGTGCTGAGCCAGCGTGCATTGGTGTTTTGTATCGAACCGTCTAAGATTTCAGAACCTTGGGACAGAATACAGGTGCGTAGAGTAGACATGTGATCTCGAGGAAAAGTCAAAAGAGTGGGGTTATCGTCCAAAATGTTGAACGGTCAATCGAACGCGTTCACAGACTTCATTTGGCATGGTTTGAAGCTTCCAACCCCATTGTTTGTCTGCTTGACCCGGTGTATTCATACGACCTGAAGCATCCAAGTCGATAAAATCTTGCATGGGAATGATGACCCAGCGTGCTTTGGATGAGAGAGCCAAACTCAGCATCGACCAGTTGGGCTGGGTACCATCGCTTTTTGTGTACTCTAAGAAACGGTTGCGCTCATAATCAGGCGCCTCTTCAAACCATCCGATTGTCGTATTGTTATCATGAGTTCCCGTATAAACAACCCAGTTCTCTTTTTCTATATTTTTAGGCAGATAAGGGTTATTTTCATTACCATCGAATGCAAATTGTAAAATCTTCATACCAGGTAATTCATAATTATCCCTTAAAATCTCTACAT
>CAJWHX010000062.1 GCA_913040875.1 uncultured Pseudomonadota bacterium
AACTGAAAATAATTTGGATTCAGTAGAAAATCCTACTGGAAATCCTACTGGTTCCCGCCGCGTTCGCCGTGGTGGCAGCTGGAGCAACGACCCGCGGTACGTTCGAACGTCGCTCCGCAACAACCTCGACCCGACGTACCAGTACAACCTCCTCGGGTTCCGTATTTGTAGATTCCCCTAAAACCCCGCCAACCAACCGGTTGGCTACCCCTGTCGGTGGACGTAGACTATCGACATTCCCCCACTTAGCCAAGTATCCGTTGTCTTTACAAAGGCGCAAGCCTTTAGGAAAGCAACCAGATACTGGGCTGTTTTTAAGGCAGGGGACTGTAGATTTGATTTCAGTGAAATCAGTAGAAATGGCTTGAAAAGTCAGTAGGATTTCAATAGAGATTAAAAATGAGCAGCGGAAGCAGAGCCGGAACTGGCTAAGGCGTGAGCCAAGTCCAGTTCCAGTCCTGCGAGAGCGTTCATTTTGGTGTTTGGAAGAACGCTTTGCGTGTTGGTGTAGCGAACGGATGTGAGCGGAGACAACAGGTTACTAGAAGGAGTTTGTGTGCTGGTGAAGACCTTTAATCTACGGCTGAACATGGATACCATGCAGTATGATGACTCGGATTTGAACACATTTACTGAGAAACATGATGTTCTATCGATGAGAACTGAGTTTTTCTTTTTTAAGGAAGAACCCATCTGGTCGGTGATTGTGACCTATCGCACGCCGTTTATACCCAGTGCTGTTGTTCAATCGGCGATGGAACCTACCTTCAACTCTAAGACCAAGAAGGCTCGCAAAGGAAAAGGGAACCGTAAAATCAAGCTGTCCTCTGCCCAGGTTGATATTTACAATAAACTAGCGGCATGGCGGACTGAAACGGCAAAATCAATGGGGCATCCTCCGCCGTATTTGTTCTCCAATAGACAATTGAAAGAGATTGTGGTTCTCAATCCAACATCGATTAAACAGCTGACCAAGGTGTATGGAGTTGGGAATTATAAGGCAACGACCTATGGGTTGGAGTTGATTGCTTTGTTGAAAGAACTGACAGAACACACTGCTGTTCAGATTGATTCAGTAGAATCTACAATTATTTCAACTGAAAGTGAAACCGCTTCTACAGAAAATCCTACTGAAACTGGATGATACACTGAAATGAGTAGAGAACTTAAGGTATTGGTCATATGGGAAAAAGTGTTGCATCAAATCTTGGATTCCACCCAACGGTTTCCAAAATCCGTTCGTCATTCCTTTGTTCATCGGATTGACGGTTTGGTCTTGGATATTACACAGAGGATGGTGTCGGCGCAGTATTCTCCGGTGGACAAGCAAGTGGTACTGTTGGAACAGCTGAACATTCAACTTGCTCAACTGAAACTGCTTCTTCGAGTATCGGCCGACCGAAAGTATGTATCGTTGGGATTGTTGAGAGACCTTATTCACGAACTGGACGGGATTGGCATGCAAATCTATGCTTGGCAGGAAAACAATAGAGCATTGGAAAGGGGCTAAGTTGGCACGTAAAGTCTACAACCTCTACCCAAGCATCACCTCTTTTGAGCAGCTTCGAGACTCTGCAAGACTTGCGCGCCGGGGTGTGAGGCTGAATCGATCACTCCTTAGTTTCTGGTCTGAACTGGAAAGCAATGTGCTTGAACTTCGGCAATCTCTACAGAATAAGACTTATCGTCCACAGCCCTATACCGAGTTTATGCTGAAAGATCCGAAGCCCAGACGCATTCAAGCCGCAGATTTTGCTGATCGGGTGGTCCATCATTCCCTGTGCAAAAGTTTGGCACCCCATTTTGAGCGCTCCTACTTGGCACATTCTTTTGCTTGTCAGGTTGGGAAGGGCAATCATCGAGCCATTCGTCAAGCCCAGTGCTTTTCGAGACGGTTTAAAGAAGGGTGGTTTCTCAAAATGGACATTCGACATTGTTTTGAGACCATCGGTCATGGGTTGTTGATGAAGCGGATACAACGCCGAATTGGGTGTCCCAAGACACTCTGGCTGACAGATTTAATCATTGCGCATGGCGGTGTGGATGGAAAGGGACTCCCGATTGGCAATCTGACATCTCAACATTTTGCCAATTTTTACTTGGATGCTGTGGATCATTTTTGCATTGGACCGTTGAAGATCAAGGGATTTATACGGTACATGGACGATATCTTGCTGTTTTCCCATGATAAAGAGCAACTGATGGAGGCGCTGGGTGAACTGACCATTTGGCTTCCGGACACTCTGAAAATCGAAATTAAACACAGTGCCACCCAATTGTATCCCGTCTCTCACGGCATTCCATTTTTGGGCTTTCGCATATTTCAAGATTCCATTCGCTTTGATGCCAGTCGGAAACGTCTATTCATTAGCAAATGGAAAGAGATTGAGAAGCTGCCGATCGAGCATCAAGGTCCCCATTGGAATGCCTTGATTGCTTGGTCCGATCAAGCCAACACTCGTCAGTTGCGTAGAAGACTGTTAAACAATGAACGGCTACAATCATAAGGTTCCAACCGCGTTAACCGTGGTGGCAGCTGGAACAACAACCCGAAGAACGTTCGAACGTCGAACCGCAACAACAACGACCCGACGAACCAGAACAACAACCTCGGGTTCAGTATTGAGCACTTTTCACACTTCAACATGGAAGGGTCTGGCAGAATGGTTGCGATCATGGTTTCAACCACCGTCCATCTGAAAAGTCCACCGATTGATGCCTGCTAACATCATTGATGTTTCAAACAGTACCCTGTCCAAGAGCCCAGCAAAGTGATGTTGGGTCGCTTGGGCTTTGTGGAATGACTTGTACAGAGTACGACGTTCGAAGATGTTCATGCTACGGAATGGTTAGGATTTTGATTCCTGTTCGATCTTGGCGATGTCCTCGAGGCTGAGTTCGGTAGCGGCGGAGATTTGTTCGTGGCTTAGTTCCATTTTGAGGAGATTGCGAGCGGTAGCGATGGCTTTTTGTCTTTCGCCTTCCTGTCTACCGCGTTCAATACCTTCTTCTCGTCCTTCTTGTTTAATGAGTGCGATGACGTCGACCATATTTTCCTCCGTGCTCAGTTTATTGTTTAGCATTTTTATCACCTCTTGGTGGTTGGATTGGGTTTGTAAGATGTAGATGAATATCGCGTAGAGGGCATCCCCTCGTTCGTCTCGCAACAATACAAACTGTTCGTCGACTTGTAATCGGTCATAGAATTCAGGACGACGAGAGTATTTGAAGTAGTCGAGGAACTTGGTCAGCAAAAACGAGCAATGGTAATCGGCCTGTATGTCTGGATCCTCGATTTGAGAGAGGTCTTTGAGACTGAATTGAAAATGGGGAACAAAGGATGTACAGCCTCTGGGAATGTCGACCATCTCTTGGAAGCTGATTGGTGACGTCCAAGGTTGTACACCATTGTAGAGTACCAGTGGAAAGACAAATGGTAGTTTCCTAGGGAAGTCGGTTGAATCCTCCGACTTAATGTAGTGAGAATACCACAAATACAGATACTCAAAGAATCGCCACGCCATGCTGTGATCGTCGGTCGATTGATGTTCAAACATACAGTAAACATAGATGGTTTGGTCGTCGTTCTGTTTGTTGCTTTGCCGTAGCCGTAGCGACAACAGAAGGTCGGAGCGCTTTTCACTGACGATTGGTTCCGAGAAATTGGTCGGTTGATATTGTAGACTGTCCCAATCCACTCTACGGGCTAGGGAAGTTGGCAACTCCACTTCGAGATAGGCTCTCACGACATCGGGTCGTTCCATCATCAGTTTGAACAATACATCGTGGGGTGTTCGTCCTTCTGCCATCCCTTTCGCAAAGATGTCTTGGATTCGTTGCAGGCGAGCGACTTCAGTTTCAAGTTTGGTTTGGTCATCGGATGAACTGTCCGATGGGTTGTCATGTTCGGGTCTGTCGCTTGGGGTCGATCCTGAGGAACTGTTGGATTGCGGACTATTGGCAGGAATGTTTGACCGAGTTGTTTTCTTTGGCATGGTTGCTCTCTAGTTTTGTCAGATTTTGTCAGACTTAGAGCAATATTCGTGCCATATGGTTGATGTCGGTAACCTCAATGTTATTGAGTGGTTGAAAGTCGTTTTGACAGCTTTCGACACCGTTTCCGTCAATTGTTCATCCTTTTTCGACACTGTTGACTGGTATGAATTTACCTTTCTAAAAAGTATCGAGAATTCAACTGTTTAGATTGGATTCGGTTTGATTGACCTTTTGGCTTCAATCTATCGCCATTCACATCCTTGAAACTGGGAAGTGGTTGATGACCTTAGCATACCTTGGGCGTTGCTCAGTCCTTGCAAACCCTTCAACTCGCCGCTGAGGCTTCAGATTTCGGTTCGCTGGTGTTGTCCCTGCACAGAAGGTGATCGACAACGCGGGTGGAGGCTCCGTCCCAAAAGCCAAATTCGGCAGGGGGCTCTTTCGGGTTTTCAAAGGTGCCGAAGAGCATGTCGACGATTGGTAGGTCTGAGTAATTCGAGTGGTGCTTTTCTCTGGCGTGGTGCAGCATGTGGTTTTCAGGACGCACAATGATGTAGCCCAGCCATTGAGGTGTTTTCACGTTGGTGTGTTGAATGTATTGCATGAGAAGAAGGAATATCATCAGTCCACTGGAAGTCTCTTTCGATAGATTGAACACGATTCCGAAGGAGATCAAGCCGACAATGTGAAAGAGTGGGAGCTCCAGTGGGTGGGTTCGCACTGCCGACCAAATGTCGATGCGTTCGGAGCTATGGTGCCACTGGTGCATCCGCCACAGGAAGTCAACCTGGTGCTGGGCTCGATGCACAAAGTAGACCAGCACTTCATAAAAGAAGAGGGCAACCGGCGCTCCCCATATCCCCCAGCCTGAGAGGTCGAACAACGTCAGACCATGAGCGTAGGGATCTAGATATCGTCCGAGGAGGTTAGAGGTACCGATGAGTAGTGCAAACCAAAAGATGCCGCGTAAGACCCAGTAGGGTTGCTTGGGCCACTTGTACCCGTTGAACAGTTGCTCTAGGACAGCAAAGCCAGCAATAACAGCAATCGTGGTGTACATAGAATCGTGAAGCTGAAGAGTGGATTGAATAAATAACCTTCTCTACATATAGTGTAGCCTACATCCGATGGTTCTTGACAACAATCGGGCTGTCTGTACCCAATTTCTTCAAAATCAACTTGCGAAGTCGGTTCTAGAACCCTTATACTGATTCTATGGAACTTTCATTTTGTGTACATTGCAACCATGCAATCCTAGATACGACTTTTTGCCCGCACTGTAATTCTACCCAGCCAACCAGGGGTACAATCCGGTCGACGGGGATTTTGATGACCGCCTTTTTGGGTCTTGGTGTGATGGCTTGTGGTGATGAGTCGACAGTTGAGGAGCCGAATGACGCCCAGCCAGAAGTCGCCCTTGTAGACAATGCCAATATTGATAAGGGTGATAAGGGTGAGAACAGTGCACCTGAGAAATCGGACGCAACAGATCCAGAGAAGGACACAGAACCGTTTGCGGAAAAAGATTCTGAGAAGGATGCTCCAACGCCTTTACATGAACTCATCGGGTCAACTGGTGCAGATGAACCTTCTGATATTCTTTGGGGTCATGACATAGATAAGGATTCTGAAGACCTTGAAGAAATCTTGAAAGAGAAACAGCCAGCAGAGGCGGCTCCCGTTAAGGTTCCCGGTGGTGGGTTGACTGGATTGACGATGGATAGCCCAGGAAGACCTGTTGGTGCGAAGTACGGTATTCCGTCTGTCTCCAATGGAGTGGGTGGTCCACCGCGTGGTCCAAAGGGTAGGGTTCGGATCGGGGCTGTGTCGACTGACGATTGTGATTCGACCCATACCCAAAAAATCTTTCGAAAGTACAGCAGTCAGCTTCGGACATGCTATGACTTTCAATTGAAACAAGCGCCCACATTAGAGACGACTATTGATGTGGAGATTGATATATCGAAGGGTAGAGTCTCTGCGGTCTCTATTGAGCGGAATGAGGCTACTGGGGATGCGTCTGGATCAGAGCCACTTGGTCAATGTGTGCAGAAAAGAATGAAACGGTGGAAGTTTCCACAAGACTGTACCGGTACCGTTCAAGGGACCTTTTCTTTCAAGACTAAGAAGTGATTCCGGCTTCAATATATAAGGGCATCAAAATAAAGGGCATCAAAATAAAGGATTGATCACGAAGAGCATCCCCTCGGTATGGAGTACTCGATGTGTGCCAGATGGATTCTTTCGCTTGTCGATGTAGGAGATCGGTATCGATGGAATGGTTTGCCATACAAGACCGGTTGGCTCCAACTCGTAAGTCTTCGAGGTGAGTGAACTGCCATCACTCGCTCCACCACCACCAAATCCAAGAGCCTTTACATCGAATGACCCTAGCGTAGAACTATGCGTGGGAATTGTGACCTCGACATCGGATGGGGCTTCAACCGTGATGTCCATGTTTACAAACCATCCACTTGGATTTGATTTGGGTGTCATGATCACGGTTGCGTAGATGAAGTCGACTTCGGAATGAGTTTCAACGAACTCATGTTCGGAGACACATCCCACCAATCCCAGCATCATCCACGCAATCATACCCAAGCACTCATTGATTAGCTAAAGTCAGCATGTGAGAGCAGCATCAGAAAGAAGGTCGACATCAGGATAAACAATGTAAACAAACTAAAATATATCGTTGTATGTCCGCGATTCGAACGGATAATCTTTGATTCTGTCCGTGTGATAAAGGACGTCGCCATCGACTTGAATACAAACTCTCCTAAGATGATGCCGTAAAAGAGCGTGAGTAATGCGACTGCCATCGCCGGTCCAATCGCAGTTGGGTCATCCATATTGCTGAGCATCTTTATTAGTCCAATCAAGTTGCCATACATTCCAGACGCGACAGCAAGTTGAGAGAGCCTCATAAAGACTTCATACCCCAGTACCGCTCTGTCCTCATCGATGTCCTCTGTAGACAACGCATCGAAAAATGCTTGCTTGGTAACGGCTAATGGAAATGCCCAGAGGGCTCCAGCGACGACCATCCCCCATACGATATAAATGGATGGTGGATCAATGAAAGAAGCAAGCCCCTCGAAACCGTCATGACCCCATGTAATTCCTGCTATGGACAATGCACCGAACAATGTCACTGAGATGATAATTCGTAGATTCATACAACCCTCCTTGGATACACAATTGTACAACGACCGGAGTGCAGATTTCTTTAAATTATGAATTCTTTGCCAATCGCCTCTGTGCTTTTACTCCAAAGGAGTTCCCGAGTTTCTGGATTGTTGTACTGCTTCTCCAACGCGAAGGGGTTAGTCTGACCTTTTGATGCGATTGGGATGGATCCAGGTCCCCAAAAGTCTCCTGATTGAGCATCTGGTAGGATGGCGCAACTTAGAAGACTGAGTGCACCGTCTTCTTCACTTTGGGAGAAAAGCTTGGCTAGGAAAGACACCAATGGGGCGATGAACAGTCCGCCTCGTTTGTCGGTATTCGTGTGCAGTTCGGTATTTGCCCAGCCCGGGTGTGCAACGAGAGCCTTGACCTTCGATTCTTTGGCTTGCAACTTTTCATGCAGCGCGGCTGTAAAGGCAGCGTTCGCCAATTTGGTTTGTCCATATCGAACCCATCGACCACCGCCGGTGATTCCCAAGCTGTCCCCGCCAAGATTGCCACCGTTTTTCTCCAGATATTTCGCCTTGAGTTTCCACACAGACTTACGGGCAATACTGGAATGGTTGACGATTCTAGCCTCACCATGGATTTCAGTACCCCTCTCGAGCAGAGGAAAGAGTTCGCGGGTCAATAAAAAGTGCGATAGGTGGTTGGTCTGCATTTGCGTGTCAAAACCGTCGACGGTGGCCTCATCAGGCATTGCCATGATACCGGCATTGTTGATGAGGGCGTAGATGCCTTCGGAACACAATTCTTGGAGCTGATCTGCAGCCGATTGTACAGATACGAAGGATTGTAAATCACATTCGACTGTTTGTATATCCGCATTGGGGTACGCAACCGAGATCTCCTGTTGAGCTTTTTCAGAACGAGATGATTGTCGATTCAACATTATCACTCGTCCCCATTTTGACGCAATGGTATGCGCTGTGACCTTTCCTGTACCGCTTGTTGTTCCTGTGATGACAAAGGTCTTTTCGGATAGGTCAGGAACCTTTTGCAAGAATGTCGGATAGTACTTTGATGCAAAGGAGGGTTTGTTGTAGGGCATGACGAGTTCCTTCTAATATTTAGGGTCTATCTGAACTGTTGCTGTTTTGCCAATCCTCGGAGAACTCTACAGGGCATTATTTGTTGGGTTGATTCCTATATACCACTTTCCGTCGTGTTGGTTCATTCTTTTCAGAAGCAAGTGGCATTGCATTCGGTTGTTGAATCTTCCTTTCATGATGGGACTGCGATCGCGATGGGTTTTCCTTTCTTTCAAGTCCTCTTTGAAAATACCATGAATTTTACAGTGAAGACCGTCGTCTTTTAAAAAGGAGATAACAGGCTACACCCACTATCAAATATTCAAATACTGATGACCAATGCAACAATACGTTAAGCACCCATCCTTCCAGTTTCATCCCAAAAAGTTCAAAATAGACCTTGTAAGGATCTACGATTCTTGGAATCGCATCCTTATCTACAATATGAATCAAATTTTCTTCGACTGCTTCGACGAAGGGGAACATCCATAGGATGCCAGATACTACAGTGTCCAAGACCGCATGCACCATCAAAGAAACCCACAGTGTCAGGGCTAGATTACCAATATATCTAAAGGATGAAAACACTCTGCCAAGGATGACGAGTGGAAGAAGGGTACAATAATATGCCGGTATGTGCGATACAAATAGATGATGGTCGGAAGTTCGATCTACCCAGTAAAAATACAACATGTCCAGATCAGGTAAAACCGAACCGATGAGGGAAACTTGCATAATTCTTTTTTGACGTATAGCAGAACTTTCTATTTTTTCTAAAAGTCGACCGATGATGTACCCAGCTGGCAAATGAGCGATGATCATTCCATTATTCCTAAACTAAGATTACTGCACAAAGCGGTATCCGACTCCATGAACCGTGATGATGTATCGAGGGCGAGCTGGATTGAGTTCCATCTTTTTACGGAGCTTCAAGATTTGATTGTCCACCGTTCTTGTTTGCATCGTCGGTGCGTAGCCCCATACTTGCTCCAGGAGCTCCTGTCGAGAGACATCTTGACCGGGTCGCTGAATGAGGTATTGCAAAACGGCATTTTCATGCGTGGTGAGGTGCGTCTCCATAGCGCCGCGTCTCAATACTTGATGTTGTAGATCGATGGTGAGACCGTCAATTTGTATGGTTGTGAGTTCAGTCGGTTCTTCTCTACGCAGTCTGGCGCGAATTCTAGCCAACAGAACAGTCAGCTGAAAGGGTTTGGCAACATAGTCATCCGCTCCAACATCCAAGCCCTGTACAAGATCTTGACTGGTGCTTTTGGCTGACACCATAATAACAGGGCGGTTCGCCTCTTCTGTTTTGAAGCGCTTTAGCAACTCGATCCCGCTCATTCCTGGCAGCATCCAATCTAGAATGGCTAGGTCCCATGGGGTGTCATCAGCCAAGCAATCTTCAGCAGATAGATAATGACTGACATCATATCCATCTTTTCTCAATGCCGTCTGGATACCGAAGGCAATGGTTTCGTCGTCTTCCACCAATATGATTCGTTTTGTTGTCATGTCACTCTCACAAATACACCGGATTGACTCAATACCATTGGCACTGCGGGTCGCTCAGATACTGCAATTCTGTAGCGGTATGGGTGCCGGTGGCAAACTGATTTCCAGATTCATGGAAGAACCAATTGGCAGTACCGTCATCTAAGGTTTGAATGTCATAGCTTACAATGTAGGACTCATAGTCTTGTTGAAGACCTTCAGGACAGTCCGATTCAGAGTCAATCATTGTTGCTGCGATATCGATCGATATGTCACAGATGGAGCATCCCAGAGGCTCACCGGTGCTTCCAGAGACAGATATGGCTATCGTACAATCATCTTCACCGAGGTCTTTCCACGTTTCATTGGCGATGAAATGTACATGTTCCAATCCACTGATGGTTCCACCATTTCGTACCATGGTACCGGAGAAGTATACAGCAGCTCCGGGTACGTCCGTCCCGTTGACATCTTGACATCCGTCGTTGTATAAGGTTGAGGCATCGACATGACTGTCTGTCGGGGTGGCTATGGTGCCATCTTTATCGGTGTCAGCGTCACCACATGCAATTAAAAGGAGTGTGAGGGAAATTAAACGCATCGTTGAGTCTCCAAAGAGTTGGGGTCTATTAAAACCATCGACAGGACATGTCTGTTACATAACGGATTGTGCCATCGTTGTGGTAGCCTTCTCCAACTCGCTTTCCAGATCTGGAAAAGTAAATGTCAACGGTACCGTCATCTTTGAGATCGATATCATATCCAATTTGTTGTCCAGTTTCGCCTTTTGTCAGGTCCTTAGGGCAATTTGAGCCTGTTATATCCAGCTGATTCGTCAGAGACACTCCAAAATCACACCGACCGCAGGCGCCAATGCCAGTCTTCGATCCGGTTAGTGACCATCGAACAGTACAATCTCCACCATTGGTTGCAGCCCACTTCTTGTTCGCAAATAGAACCCATTCTTCCTCACCACGTACAGAACCATCCGTTATGTTGAGTTCTCCGACAAAATATGATGCTGCACCCATGACGCCAGGGCCATTGTCACACCCTTCTTTTGACAGTCCCTTCTTTAAATCGGGGAGGGGGTCTTTCGTTTTTGCAGTGCTATTGGAATCAGCAGTGGGAGCAGGAGCCGCTTCAGGAGGCGTTATCTGTGGTGTTGGTTCAGCATTGGATGAGCAAGCCATTCCAAATACATACAAGGTGCTGAGAATAAATGTCATGTAAACTCCGTATTTGTTGGTAAGAGTATACCACAACACCGATTGTATTTTTCATCAAATGGAACTCAAATATTGAACGGAGGTGTCTAAGTGGGGTATAATTTTCGACAGAACCCGTGTGTGGAGGATTGATGTTTTCGATTTTGAGTAGTGCGCTTTTATCTGTGGCGATGGCAAATGATCTAGACATTGGCTATGACGCGGTCATTTCCAAAGGGATGTCTCCGACGCTCTATATTACTCCATCTGCAGATATTAAAGAGATCAAGGTTGGAATTGACGCCAATGGTAAGCATTATGATTTCGTAAAGACTCGAGAACCTGCAGGTCAGGAATTGTCTTTTACGTGGAAAGCTGATCCGAAGGCAACCATGGTGAATGCAGAGATCTATGCCGTGTTTGCAGATGGGTATGTTGCTGAAGCCGTGATGCCGATGGAGTTTTCCTACGGGGCTGGTCTCACGGTAGACTACAGTTCAGTCAAGGCGGATCGCAAATCAGAAGAAATTTCCGTACGGGTCTCTCAGCATGTAGCAACAGCAGAAATCATCGCTTATGGTGCTGAGAAGAAGGTGCTTGATCAGCAAATTGTCACCATCGACGCAGGCCCTGGAGAGATATCCTTGCCATGGCTGGGTGGTGTTCGAGATACTGTGTTGATTGATGTGACACTCCGAAATCCAGATTCATTCGCAGGGTTTACATATTCTCCTTGGTACTTGGATATTCCACATCAAGATGTTCTCTTTGATAGCAATGCCTATGTGATCGGTGAAAGTGAAGAATGGAAACTCGAGTCCACATTGGAAGATCTGCAGGAGGTGCTGCGCAAATATGGGTCCGTAGTGCCTGTAAAACTGTATATTGCAGGGTGTACAGATACAGTAGGGGATGGTGCACACAACAAGAAGTTGTCCATTCAGCGCGCGAAGGCGATTTCAGATTGGCTCCGTGGGCATGGATATGATGCTCCGATTTACTATTATGGTTTTGGAGAGTCTCTATTGGCTGTCAAAAC
>CAJWHX010000063.1 GCA_913040875.1 uncultured Pseudomonadota bacterium
GTATCTTATTCCCAAGTAAAATATTTATTGCCCATTTGCCAATCACAACCTTGAATCGATTTCGTAAAAAGTCGATCAATCTTGCTCAACAAGTAAAAGATCACCCTCAGTATCACAAGGACAATGTCCCTCACTGGTGGTTTATCGCTGAGGGGTATCAAAACGGGCAAATCGAAGATATGTTTAATAGCTGTATACATTCTCATGATGAATTACAAAATCTCTTGAAGGAGAATCTCATCACAAAAGGGACAACATTGTTAAAGACTCCCAACCAAGGGTGGAAACCAAATGTCCTTAACTTTGAACTCAGTTGTATTATCAACTCGCGCATGGCTAACGATTTACTATTATTAGATCAAAAGAGCGTCATACAGTAATGAAAAGGGACTCGAGTGTCTATAGTTTGGTGAATCGATACATCAGATAGATACTGTGCCCTAAGTCTCATCTCTCAATCCATCGATTTCCCGAAGATTCTTAGAGATCTTCATGTGCCTGTGATTTCATACTTTTCACAGATTCTAAAAAGGACGTGTTTGCACCTGATAAGTAGAATCACTCTTTGATTTAGACTCACGTTCTCTGAAGTGGCTCGTGTACCTTCTGCAAGGCCTTCGCAGCGGCTTGAACAACTACGGCATCACCATCTTGCAACGCATTGATCAATGTTCCCATCGATGCTGACTCACCAACGATTCCCAGTCCTTCCGCGGCATGCGCTCGAACTCGTGCATCTCGGTGGTTTTGCAAGGCGCGCTCCAAATACGGAACCGCCTTGTTCCCCATCTGTACAATCCCTTGCTCCAGTTCTTCTTCCCAATCTGTCAGTAGTAAATCCACCACCTTCGGCTCACCCAACTTTGCCAATGCCTGCACAGCATAGGCTCCCAAGTAGGCTCCTTTGAGACCCGTAACAGAATTTCGCTGGGCTTCTTGTACAACTTGTAACAGTGGATCGATTGCTTTTGGATCACCAAGCTTGGCTAAGGCTTGAATCATCAGAGGTCTGTTGTCTTGTGCAGGATCCATCAAGCGCTCTATCAAAGCATCCACCACACTTGTATCCCCAATCTCTCCCAATGCTGAAATACTATACCCTCGCACTTTACTGTTCAAGTGATCCAAGTGTGCATGCAATACCTTCTTCGCTTTGGCAGATATCTTGTCCAACTTACCAAGGCTGAATAAAGATTCAGCAATGACGTCATCACTCTCTCTATCCTTCTTGGCGATGACCTTAAGTAAAGCCTTCTCCGCTGAAGCTGCTTTGAGCTTGCCAAGTGATCGGGCGGCCAATTCTCTGAGACTGGCATCGGAGTCTTCAAGCAATACGATCAAAGCAGGAATCGCTGCCTCGCAAGAACGATCAAGCAATAGACGTATCGATTTTTCCTTTAGTTCCACCGAGGCTTCACCGTGCTCGAGGACATAAATAAGTGGTGCTTCAACCTTTTCTTCCAGAGCCAGCAGTGCTTTACGAACATCCAAATATACTTGTTCATCCATCAAATATTGAATCAACGGAAGCATCGCACGTTCGTCTTTTAGAGTTTCTAAATGCTTGACTGCATCAACCCTATATGGAAGTGACATTTGACGCATTGCAGTGATAACTTCGGCCAACGCATCAGTTCCAAGTCGGTTCAGTGCAGATTGGACCATCTCTTGTGTGTATACATCTGCGTGATATTTGGCTTTGAACAAAAAGGGGATCGTTCGTACATCACCCAGTAATCCAAGGGCCACACCCGTCGCATATCGAACATCTTCATCTTCATCTATCAACGTCTGATACAGATCTTTGACCGCACTAAATGCCCCCATTCGACCTAAGGCCAATGCAGCATGCTGTCGTAAGTTGGATTCTTCAGCCCGCAACAGCTCTGTTAAACCAGGCGAACTCTCAACAGCATTTCGCTCTCCCAGTTGCTTAACAGCCAACGTTCGCATGGCTAAGGATTCGGACGGGTTGTTTGCAATGTACATCAACACCTGATTGACTTGGGGTCCTTCGATTGTTCCAATCGCCTGCAATGCGTAGTATTGGATACTGGACGACTCCACGTCAAAAAATGGGAGTACTTCTTGAATATCCAACGCACCCAATCGACCCAAAGAGCGAAGAGCCTGATACGGAACACGGGGATCTGGATCCTGAAGCGCGTTTCGCAAAGATTGAATTGCTTCGGCATTGTCAGCCGTTGCAACTTTTCCGAGTAGATACGCAGCACCAGAACGAACTTCTGGAAACTTTCTATCGACCAAAGCCAATAACAAGGCCTCTGACGTCGCGATTTCCAAAGCGGCTTTGTATGCCTCAACTTTGGGATGCCTATCCTTCTCTAAGTTGGTCCAAAAGGTGCTTTCATCAGACACCATAATGCGTAACAGTATGGTCAAGATTTCATCCGATTGAACACCGTACAGTGCATCAATCGCCTCCAAACATCTCGCATGACTTTTGGACTTTAGTTGTTCAATCATCTCTTGTTGCTTGCTCATATGGATCCTCATCTACATCTCAGACCAGTCCATAAACTGTCTGGATAACAAAGCAAATTCTACTGGCAATAGTGTATCGTAAATTCGACTGGAATACATCCGTTAATACAGATCTGTTTAAATGATTTGATTTTTGCGACACATGACCGACTGTAAAGATGACCCAGCACCATCTCTTATCAATTATTCAATCAGACCTTCTATCGCTCGTACAACTGCTGGAGCGTCGTACTGACCAGACAGATACCGAATCACCCCAGTTTGGTCCACTACGATTTGTCTAGGGAACGGAGCGTAATTTTCCGGTACTGCATACGCACGGTACAGATTTTCACTCTGATCCATCAACGAAGGAATATCGGTTCGAGATTGGGTCAAAAATTGCTCAATTGTACCAGCTGTATTTCCTGCATTGGCCAACAGTACAACCACATTACTGTTGTTTTCAAAGTGATCTGCCACACCATTTGCCACATCTGGAACCTCCAGAGAACAAACCGGTCAGTAATCCGACCACCAAGATAAAAAGAGCACCTTCCCCTCAAAGTCAGACAGTCTCGATGTACCTTCGGAACCATTGCGAGAGACCAACGGCAACGCAAAATCCGGATGCAAGGATCCTTCTCCGGAGTCAGAGGGGCGGATTTCAATAATCCCTGTAGACTCATCTGGGTCATTGCTGGTCCATCGAATACTATTGGGTGCCCAACTGCCATTCGGGGCAGTTACGTAGAACATCTCTCGACCGCCAACCCCTATCGTTGCAGCTTGACCATCATCTTCGGAGTGTTCAACACCAAAACCTGTCGGAATGTCTGTGAACGATATCTCCAAAGATTGCGCACCATAATTGTATACCCACAAAGGCTGGGAGATGGCAGATCCTTCGCGAAAACGCATTGCGATCGGAAGGTGCACTTCGGCACCCCATCGATCGTTAACCTGCTCGAGCACAGTAGATTGATACCAATCCGCAACGATTGCACGCCCTCCAGAAGCAGCCACCCCCATCGCAGAGGACTGTGGATCTTCTTGAGCCAAGGGAAGCAAACCCGTCTCTTGAATCGCATAGATGGTTGTCGTAGCCCATGAAGCCACCCATAAATGGTCTTGATCTAAGGACAAAGAAAATACACTCCCAGGTGGCAAGGCAGATCCCTGTTCTACAAACCGATCATTCTCAATTTCAAATAGCACGACGCCATTTCCACCAAGCCCTATCGCTGCCCGAGAACCATCAAAGTCAATGTCCCGCACTTCACTGTCCAATTGAACCCTGTTTAATTCTATCGGGTTTGCAGAATCGGATACATCTACGAGAACCAGTTCATCTGCATCTGAATAGATCAGTCGATCCGCCACTATATCCACCGCATAGGCATCTGTCGCCGAAATGGTGGACAGTAACTGAACATCGGTGGTGCTTTGATAGAGTTTGAGGCCCCTGTTTCGCCAAGCTACTGCAACGAGTTCATCGTCAACGGCAACCTTCTCATGGACACCAGCCCCCTCAATAAAACCTGCAGGTGTGAGGACTTCACCTTCCTGAAACCGCCACAAGCCCACACGTTCAGTGCGACTGCCAACCACGATCAAATCGCCATCGGAATCAACAGAGTAGCCACGACCATTGTTCTGCTCATTCAAGACACGACCGTCCACTCTAGAAACCAACCCCACTCCACTGACACCCACTTGCACAGCATAGGCATCATCGTAAATGGCGACGTCCACCCACTCATACATGATCTGACCGCCATTACTAGGCGGATCTGGAAAAGTTCCTGTGGTTAGAATGGCATCACCAACTTCATATCCAGGGTCGGAAAGCGACTCTGTATCTTCTGTGTCTGTATCTATCGGTCTATCCTCATCGGAAGGTTCGACATACGGTATTCCAAACTCATCACTTTTGGAGTCTCCTGTACAAGCAGACAATATCAATATGAGAGACGTTAATCGACTACATCTGTGCATGATACCCCGACACCATGTATCGTACTCCGTAACTGCTATTGCCAGTGCAATTATTGCCATAGTTCCCTGACTCGGTAACTACAAAGGTCAACGTATCGCCGGCAGGAACACGTATCCCTCCCGCAAATGAATGTTGAATCGACAAGGCATTCGATGACCCATGGGTTCCATTGTAATTTGCTGAAACTGTCTCAAACTGTCCCAGTATGGAACCGCTGCCCAAAATAAACTCACTTTTATGAGAACGTTTACACGACATATTGGTGAAAGAGGTCAAGATGATATCCTTTACAATTAGGTCTTGATCTGCTGGAGCCGTAAGCAAAACTTTGGTTTCACCATCGTAGGCCGAGCCACCTATCGACACCAACGGGTTTTGCCCATACCCTATCGATGTTCCAGGTAAAGCTTGCACCTGCTGAATGCCAACGCCAATACCCATACCCAGTGTTATTCCACAGAGACTTTTAAACAATCTTCTCATATCCTACTCCATACTCTGTGTAGTGTATCACAGACAAGATGATTGCTACATACAAAGAAACACACATCAAGCAAGCCTGATATGGGTGTACAATACTAACTCGGTTTCACCTTAAAACTTGGTACCTGCCCCCAAACGGAAATACGAACCACCATACCCTAAGTCACCAATGTTGATGTCACCTTCATCTGCTCCGGCACCTTGCAATGAGAAGTTGAGTGCTGTCGCAGCGGATACGCCTGTTTCGCCATAAAAGAACAACTGAGCCTTCTTAGCGATTGGTCGAGTGCGAATCTCTAATCCAAGTGCACCGGTGGCACCAAAACCCAATCCTGAATCATCGATTAGAGTCTTAGAATCTTCATCAAATGAACCGTTGTCACTCATCTGCAATCGATTGTGAATAACTAGACCTTGAGCCGTCGCGTAAGGAGCCAACCAAGAGTTGATGTTCCAGCTCATTTTTGGTCCCAAGTGAATCAGCGTTTCAGAGACTTGAATCTCATAGCCACTCATACTGCTGTTGTAAGATTCATCATACTCTTCGTAGTAGTAGTAATCATAAGCAGATCCATTGCCTTGAGAGCCCCAATGTACGGATCCAAGGATATCGACATTGTCGTTCACCTGATACCCCAATCGAAGTCCAGTTGTATTGACTTGCCAGTTGCTGGCCATATCCCAATCTGCATCTTCTTGAGCTACGGTTCCGACTTCAGCAGCCAACGAGTATGTGTAGTCGAATTGATTTCCGGATCCGGAAAGTAATGTTGCAAGTAACGTGTTCATTCTGCCTCCTCATTTTGCTCGCTTTCAGTGCGGGGCAATTCTTTTTGTTCAAATAGGTTGGTGACGGCAAAGTTGCTCATCGTTTGGAGTTCAAGGGTTGCAGGATCCAAGATGGACACCATACCCAGACTTTGATTGTGAGTGATGACAAAGTTGCCGTTTGGCATCCCTGCTATCGACACTGGTGGTGCTGGCAAATCCACTTCTGCGGGAGAGTTGGGACTGGCCAAGTTCACCTGAAGCAAAGTGTCCGACCCCGAAAGAAGGGCCAAGGCGTATGAGTTGCTCTCATCTTCCACCAGTGCTACACCAATCGGCTCACTCTGAGCGACCAAAGAGATGCTCTCATCAGAAGACAAATCCAAAATGGACAGTCCATAACGAGAATCTTGATAATCGCTGCTACCAGAGTTTTCTGGTCTCACCACTGCTACAGCATAGCTGCCAGAATCTGTAATCATCAATTCCGAAACTGGGTTGGAAACGACATACTCTGTCAATTCACGCGTTGCCAAATCGAGCTTGTATACATCGTGTACCGCACCAGATGCATCGTTGTAGAGCATTGCAAATCCTGCCCCCATCAAGGCTTTGTTGCTTGGCTCTTCCAAATCGATATCTTGCAAGGAAGATGCATTCAACGTCGCAAGTTCACCGTGATCAAGGACAACGGCCTTCGAGGAACCGGAAAATACAAACACAGACTGTGCGGTTACATCATCCACACCAATGTCTGTTGCAATTGCACCCAAGTCTCCAATGTTCCAATACTTGCTCTCCAAATTCAGCATGTAAATGTCACTGCTTCCTTCTACAGTAAGCAAAAGATTGGTGACACCGGATTCTGGGTCATATGCAAGTTCTGCATTGGAAGGATTGATCGCCTGATCGGCATCCAGAGTCAGCGGCGCTTCCAAGGTTTTCTCAAAAGTGTCCAAGTCGACAGCCACCACTTGTGATTGACTCATCACAACTGCTTGATTGTCTGGACTGAACAACACTTGTTTTGGAGAGAAGCCTACAGATGCAGATCCTTTTGAACCATTGGACACTCGAATGAAGGCCACTTCACCCAAATCGGCAAAGCCATCTACCTGAATGTCACCACCTGCATCGTAGTCCAAATATGCTACCGCAATGGCACCATCATTGGAGAAGGACACCGTATTCAAGTGACTTGGGATTTCGACTTCTGAAGTAACGGTTGCATCAGATACAATCGACAGTACAGAGTTGCTGACCAAATCATCGCAATCTTCTGGATACACGATGTCTGAATCGTCATCTTTACACTCTTCCCAGTTTGCAAATACCAACACCTGGGAACCGTCTGGCGACTCTACCAAACGATTGGGTATCGCCCCAGTGAGGTCGACAACTGAGATCCCTGATTCATTAACTCGAATCAGCTCATCGGCAAATGGAAGATTGATATAAATCCCGTCGTTCGCGCTGGCTACATTGGTGTCCCAAAGGTCTCCCGAACGAGAATCATATTGAAGGGTGTCACAGGCCGAAAGCAACGTCAGCGCTGTTAGTATTGAGAGAGATTTTCTCATGATATTGTCTCCTTTTCTAAATTATTGTTCAATGGCAGCGTTCAATTCAAAGCCAGTGATGGTCTGCAGTTCAGCTTCATCTGTATTGAAGAAGGAAATGCGGCCCAATCCGTGCTCTTGTGAAACAAATGCCGTGTTGGTTTCTGGAAGGGTTCCCAAGTGGACTGGATTGCTGGGCAATCGGATTTCACTCGGTACAAAGGTGCGATAGTCTAAGAGTTCCAAGAAAGGTTGATCTTTCATCGTGTAGAACCCAATGTTGCCATCTGGTGTTGAAGCAAATGATTCTGGCTCCGCAGCAAGTTGATACGCAGACGTAAAGTAATCACTCAAATCCACTAAGGACAGTGCAAAGTGATTGTAGAACTGAGAAGTCGACTCTACATCACCATTTTCACGAGGATGAAATACCACCGCTGTCTCTCCTGTTGGGGAGACTCCAATATTGGATACAGGCTTTACCAGACCGCGTACAACAATGTCGTCTGCGTCGCGGGTCCAAACACCCATCGTAGATTCTGCAGACGCCGTCGAGTAAAGTAAACCTTGACTGGAATCTGGACTCAAAATGAGTGAACCAAAAACTTCCTCTTCTGGTAGAGGCAACACACTTGGTGCCAAAGTAGGATCTGACAAGTCATATACCCACAGCTCTTTAGAACCACGAGCTACGACAATGGCTTCTGTTCCATCTGGGGATACATCCATATCGGTTGGGTTTTCGCCCACGTCAATCATGCTAACCGACGCCGTTTCAGATTCAAAGTCCACGAGTACCAGCTCGTTTACACCGTACTGACGAACGATGGCATATCGCCCTTGAGGATCAAGAAGGACCTCTTCAGCACGGGGAGGATTGACCAAATCGTCTGCAATCGCAATGCGACGAAGCACAGGTTCACCACTCGAGAAGTCAATCGCGGACAAGTAATCGTCACTGATCACAACGGCCATCAACCCATCTTCAGTGAACTGTACATCATGTGGATACGATCCAGCCATCGCTTCAAAGTGCTCTTGGTTTTCCAAATCTACAATCGAGATGGCGTTGAAAGAAATTGCGCCGCCGCTTGAGGCACCACCGCCTTCAGCACCAACATCGTGATAGCACACAGCCCATGAGCCTTGTGCTGACATCTTCATTTGATTGAGGTTCGTTCGGATATCCACTTCTGAAACATCCAATGAGTCTGCATCAATGATACTCACACTGTTTGACCCTTTATTGAAGGTGACCGCACGAGAGTAATCTGCGCTTGTTTCAACAAACCCAGGTTCTACACCCACTTCAGCCGTTAAGACCGCAAGACTGGGTACAGAGATACGAGTCACGGTGTTTCGATCTGGATTGGCCACAAACACATAAGCATTGGTTGTTGCAGGACGTAGACTCATAAAGTCGCTCTCTGTTTCAGAACCTAGACCATCGTCAAAGTCAGAATCAGATTCGCCCATATTGTCTTCAGGTTCACTATAGTAGCCAGTGTCGCCACCATAGTATCCCTCAGCAGATTCATCCATCGACTTAGAGTTGTACCCATAGTCAGAGCACGCCATCATCAGAGCACTGAGTCCGATGGGAAATAAAGGAAATGTGGAAGGGATTCGGTTCATGGATTTCTCCTTGGCATATGCCATATCGATTATGAGGTTGAGTATATACCTTTTGATTAATTTTCGAATGTTTATCCGATACAAAAGGAATATAGATTGGTTGAAAGTGTTCAATGCAATATTCATGCCAATTGTTTTTATAGAAGAGAATCAAATCGTAAAATCACCCATATCTATGGGGTTTTCGAACCGTCACACCGAAAAAATAGTCGCATACTGCAACATCAACCAACCGTATATTCAACTACAAATGCCATCCTTACACAGGACACTACTTCTATAAACCATTCAAACGTACATCCTAAAAAGAGTGTTCTCTGAATCTCATTCAAATTTATGTGCTTCTTTCCCAGAGTGTCATTTGCTATAGTATCTTCATCACACAGGAGCATAATTATGGACCATCGCACTTTATTTGGAATCGCAGCAATCATCCTGAGTTCAGCTGTATTCGTTCACTCTTTCAATTCGGCCAACGCTTTTCCGCAAGGACCCAATGTCAGTATGGGGAGTAACCCTATCGCATCATTTCACGTCTCTTGCAGTCAATCGAACCCAACTGTACTCACAACAAACAGTGAACTCTTTATCATCACTGATATGCTCGTTTCCGATGGATACTCTACAGGAGGAGTCGATTTGCAATTGAATGGCTCCAGTTGGTATTCGGTCGGGGAAAATGTTCAAATCGCTATGAATTCAGGAATCCCTGTTCCACTAAATTCAAGTTTGTCCTGTTACAGCTACTATGGGCGAGATATGATTTTGAGCGGATATTACGCCCAACCGTAGATCTAGAACCTTTCGGAATCCTTAATATCCATCTGAAAATCTTCCATCCTGTACAGTTGAAATCCTCAATCGTGTTTAATCCACCCCTGAATAACCTTTACCCATGAACCCCATCCCCAATCTATATTTGAGCGATAACGCTGTAACTACATAATGAATTCCATTATTTACCTACTCGTGGCTTTTGGCTCTTTCCTCCTCGCCCTACAAAACGGCCGTTCTCTTCGTACGTATACAGCTACAGGATCCTTTGTACTACTCTGTGCACTCTCCGCTGTGGGTTTTGGTTCGTTTGGACTGCATTTACTCACTGCAGGGATGTTTGGCTGGGTATATCCGATTGCTGTATCTTTGATGCCTGCCGCACTATTGGGTTTCTTGGTTCGCTGGCTGGAAATTAAAGAGCACAAAGCGGACAACATTTTATGGGGACTTGGTCTGAGTGTAGGGGTTATCTACTTAATTTTGAAGTCGTACAGTAAACATCAAGCTCCCAATATCGGTACCCCAGAGTACCTCATCTCGGTGTGGTTCTTTGGAAGTTGTATCTTTGGAATGTACTGGCTGTGGAACCTCGTCTCTAGAGACTGGGAGAAACATCGAAAGGTTCGTCTGCAACAATTGCTCGGTCTCATTATCACATCGGTGGTTGCTCTATTGCTCGAAGGCTGGATGCGTCTTTTGATGCCCGACTTTAGTTTGCAAGACATCACTCATCGCGAACAAATAGCGTTTTTACAAGGTCCACTTCCACCGATTGGCGCTCCGCTATCGATGCTATCCTTATATGTTTTGCATTTAAATGTAAAACTCACCCGCCTGATCTCACTGCAAGAGTTGTTCTCTCGGATGCTCACACACGCTCTGACGGCACTGGTGATGACCATCCTCGTTGGGCTCGCACTGATGCTGGACGGTGATAAGTCGGCACACACAGGATTTCAAATTTGGCTAATTGCACTTTTCTTTGTCACCTTCTTTGACAGCATACACAATAGCATTGGTAGAGTAAGCACACATCTTCTCAATCGACAAGGTTCCGATTTTCAAAAACATCTCAATGAGATTGAACAGGACCTCAATCACAACTTGGATCTGAGCAGTCTAGACCATACCTTGCTTCATCAAATCCATGATGCCGGACGTACAGAAATGGTGGTCATGTACCGATGGAATCCAGATGTGACCCTTTTCGAAATGACAAAGTGCTTGGGTCTAGGCAATCCTATTGCGTCGATTCAAGCCAATGCACTGATGGAGCACTTTCGATATGGCAAACATATACACAAGTCCCGAACATCTTCACCAAGACACTTTACAGCGCCTCCAGAACCTGTGATCGAGGCCTTAGAACAGATGAATATCGGCATCTGTTTTCCACTGTGGGCAGATGGTGTCGTGGTCGGATGGCTCGGCCTTAAACTCGAACAGTTCAGTGGTGGATTTACCCAGTTGGAGTTGCAATCTCTCCAACAGCTTACGCAACGGGTCTCTCTTTTGATCGAAACGATCGATGCGATTGAAAGCATCAAAGAAACCCATCGACTACAGGCTTTGGGAACCATGGCAGGTGGTTTAGCTGAGGAATTGACCCGTCCCCTTCAAAGCCTACATCATTCTTTACAGTATCTCAAAGAAGAAGCTCTGCCGGATGAAATTCCCATCTACGTTGAATCTATGTCTGCAGAGGTCTCCAAGTTGCACCGATGGTTGCAAGATTTCAGTGTGTATGCTAGCCCACTCGTCCCCATTCTGGACACCGTAAATATCAATCAAAGTCTGAAACAGTGTGTGGGCGCTATTAATACCAGTACAGACATTACCTGTGTCTGGTCCCTACTGGAAAATCTACCAACCATCGAAGCGGATATTGGACTCCTCAACCATGTCTGGAACCAAATACTCGCCAACGCCGTCGAAGCCATAGACACTTCCGGCACTATTGAAATCACCACAAAGTTGGGTAAATGTCGAACAGGAACTCTACAAGGACAGCCGGCTGTAGAAATACACATCGCTGATAATGGTCCCGGTATGGAAGCCGATGTCAAACGCAAAGTCTTTATTCCATTTTTCAGTAATTGTGGTGTGGTTTTTTACAAATATATCAAAAGCGATTGTGATTCTTTCTCCGTCTCCTAAATATTCATCTGTATAATGAGGCAAGGTACTAGGAAATATTGTTATTTTGCCTGGTATATTATCA
>CAJWHX010000064.1 GCA_913040875.1 uncultured Pseudomonadota bacterium
GCCATCGCCGTCCGTATCCACTAGACGAGGATCACTCTCCCCTGGGTCTACGATGCCATTGCAGTTGGCATCTTCATCCCCATCCAGAATTCCATCGCCATCCGTATCGACGTTGTATGGATCGGTTTCACCAAAATCGACGATGCCATTTTTGTTGCCGTCTTCGATACCGTCTCCGATGCAGTCATTGTCGGCATCGGCAAAGTATGGGTTGCTATCCAGATCGTCTCGGATTCCATCCCCATCCGTGTCTACACTAATGGGAGAAGTCTCTGTCGGATCAACAACACCATTGGCATTGGCATCCTCGTCTCCGTCCAGCAACGTGTCCCCATCCGTATCTGGGTTGGACCCATCGGTTTCACCAGCATCCATCACACCATCACAATCGGCATCCTCAATCGAGTCGGGTAATCCATCGTTGTCCGAATCTAAGCTGATGGGATCGGTTTCACCTGGATCCACCACGCCATTGTGATTCGTATCTTCGACACCATCATTGATGCAATCGCCATCTGAATCGAGTAGCACCGGTGATGTTTCTCCCACATCGACCTGCCCGTTTTGATTCGCATCTTCGACACCATCAGCAATCCCGTCACCATCACTCTCAATGTGAAATGGAGCTGTCTCGCCTATATCCCACATCCCGTCACAATCTGCATCTTCCAAACCATCGGTGATGCCATCTCCATCTGAATCCGTATCCAGTGGATCTGTTTCAACCCCATTCACCAGACCATTTTGATTCGTGTCTTCCACACCATCTGGAATACAATCCCCGTCTGTATCCATGTCCAAAGGATCCGTTTCACCGATATCCATGACACCATTGTTGTTGTTGTCTTCTGTTCCATCTACCAGTCCATCTCCGTCCGTATCTGGATTGGTAGGATCCATTTCATTGCTGTCGACAATCCCATCTTGGTTTAGGTCTTCGACACCATCTTGAATACCATCGTTATCTGTATCGGTGTCTCGTGGATCTGTCTCTCCTGCTTCCCAAACTCCATTTTGGTTGGTGTCTTCTAAACCATCCAATATGCCATCCCCATCCGTATCTGGATTGGCAGGATCCGTTTCATTTGCCTCAATAAATCCGTCTCCATCAGCATCTTCTAAACCGTCTAAGATACCATCTCCATCAGAGTCTGTACTGGTGGGATCTGACTCTCCAGGATCCACTATTCCATTCTGATTGGCATCTTCAATACCGTCGTTGATGCCATCACCATCGGCATCGATACTGAGAGGATTGAAATCCAATCCATCGATCACGCCATCATTATCGGTATCTGAATCAGATGGGTCCGTCTCCCCAGCATCCACCACACCGTCACAGTTCAAGTCTTCATCGCCATCTAGCATTCCATCGTTGTCCGAGTCCAACATAACGGGCGAACTTTCTCCAAGAGCAATACTGAAAATACCGTCTAGATTCGAGTCTTCTGCCCCATCGGGAATACAATCCCCATCTGTATCCACGACTGTAGGATCAGACTCATCTGAGTCAACAATCCCATTCCGATTGGCATCTTCCAAACCATCAATGATTCCGTCACCATCTGTATCTGGATTTCGGGGGTCCATCTCTCCCGTACCCACTTGTCCATCTTGATTGGTGTCTTCCACACCATCATTGACACCATCTCCATCTGTATCTGTGTCTCTCGGGTCTGTTTCTCCAACATCGTAGGTCCCATCTTGGTTGGCATCTTCTAAGCCATCGTCGATTCCATCACCATCTGTATCGGCAAGACCAGGATGCGTCTCCCCAATATCAAGGGCGCCGTCTCCATCTTCATCTTCTGTACCGTCTAAGATACCATCTCCATCAGAATCCGTAGAAATGGGACTGGACTCTCCGGAGTCAATTTGCCCATTGCGATTCCGATCCTCAATACCATCGACAATACCATCTCCATCTGTATCTGAATTGCTTGGATCACTCTCTCCAACATCCACTACACCATTGCCATTTGGATCTTCGACACCGTCCTGAATACCATCATAGTCCGAATCTAGAGCGCGGGGATCAGTCTCTCCGGGATCGACCTGACCATTGCCATTGGCATCCTCTATACCATCATCAATACCGTCCCCATCTGTATCCGCGTAGGCTGGATCCGTTTCACCAGGGTCTAGATATCCATCTCCATCCGTATCTTCCAAACCATCATCTATGCCGTCTCCATCGGTATCTGTCATGATTGGACTGGATTCACCCGCGTCGAGGGTTCCATTCTTGTTTGCATCTTCGACGCCATCCGAAAGACCATCACCATCTGTGTCCACATCTATCGGATTGGTTTCATTGGGATCGACAACACCATCTCCATTTAAGTCTTCATTGCCATCAGAGAGACCATCTCCATCTGTATCTCCGGCGAGGGGGTTCATCTCTCCAGCGTCATACACTCCATCTTGATTGGCATCCTCTACACCATCTAAAACACCATCGCCATCTGTATCGTCGAGATAGTAACACAGTTCACCAGCATCACATATACCGTTCAAATTGGCATCCTCGATGACATCTAGGATCCCATCCGAATCAGAGTCTGTACTGGTGGGATCACCTTCATTCGGATCTCGAACACCGTTTCGATTGGCATCTTCCCACCCATCCATGATCCCATCACCATCGGTGTCCTCATTGTTGGGATCTGACTCATTCACATCTACAACGCCGTCTTGGTTGAGATCTTCGACACCATCCTGAATGCCATCATCATCGGTGTCTGTATCCGTCGGATCTGTTTCATCCGCATCCAGTATCCCGTCTTGATTGGTGTCTTCTATCGAATCCAACAACCCATCACCGTCTGTATCTTGATAGCAATCGCTGCTGCCCATCGTGGTCTCTACGGTAACAGATAGACCATCACCGTCTTCATCTGTCGGATCTGTACCATTACCGTCGCAATCATTGTCGACATAATCCAAACAAATTTCAGGTGCACCTGGATAAGTGGTCGATTCTGTATCGTCGCAATCACCATCATCTGTCGTATACCCATCATCGTCGTAATCAAAACACGTCAAACTATCTAAGACTGCAGGAGTCAAAGACAACGTTCCAGAAGCAAATGTTGCCGTATCTTGAGCCGTTAAATTGAATCCATTTCCTGTCACATCAATGGTGTCACCATCAAAAGCAGTTCGCACAAGCAGATTGGGTTCTGCACCATCTAGCTGAGAATCTTTGGTACACGCTACAGAATCTTCGTCTCTCCAAACTGACCAAACGCGAAGCTCGGCAATTTCACCAACCCACTCGTTGATGACAGTATCAGAAGCCGTCGAAGCATCACTTTCGGCTCCTACCCACCAAGGATTGACCGTTTCATTCCACGTTGGCGTAATGGGTATTGGATAATTTCCAACCTCAGCACCATCTTCCAAGATGCGTAAGCGATTGGTATCTGCATTGTAGGTGACTGCTACGTGTACCCACACGTTTGAAATGAGAGATGCCGGACCCAATGCGCCATCCTGCTGACCGTTGATCACATTTTCACACCCCGTTGCCGAGTTCGTCAGAGTGTCTTCCACCACCACACACCAGAGCGCATTCCCCGCACTGTAGTAGTAGCTCATATTGAAGAGTGAGAACCCAAGCGTTGGATGCTGAACTGAAAGAATGGTCTGAGAGGCTGTGGGGTCTGTCGTCATTACCCATGCTTCGATTGTATATGAATCTCCAGGATTGGGTGCAGGAACACTATCGACCAACCAATAATCGTTGTCGCCATCTAAAAAGCCCACGGTTTGTGCAGCACCTATGGAAATTAGCCACCAAAGCATTTCACCTTCTTATATCCTTTTCTCAATGTAGCCGATTTACAGTTCTTCTGCCCAATTTTGTACGATCAAACTGTCTTCACACGTGTTAAAACACATAAAATGACATTTCATTTGCCAGCTTGACCATCGCAAGCGGTATCATGCCCTATCTGGAGACCCTTATGAGTATACTCGTCATCGTTGCCTGCCTACTTAGCGCCCTTGTTTTGTTTACCTTGGTCAAAAAACTCATCAAATGGATGCTGATATTTGCCACCATGCTCGTTCTGACTCTGGTTGGTGGATATCTCTTTCTGTCTGGTGATGGAAGTATGACTGAAGAGTACCTCCCAGAAGAAGTTCAGCAAGAAGTCAACACTCTGCGCAACAATACCAATCAAGCGATTCAGGACAAGACCAACGAGACCAAAGAAAAGGCAATGAACAAAGCCAATCAGGTCACAGAAGACGCCACCAATAAAATGAAGGAAGGCATCCAAAAGGCAGTCGATGAAAGCAAGAAGAGTATCGAGAAAAGTGTCCAAGAGGCTCTTAATGGTACAGAACAAGCGCCAGAAACTCCGACTGAAAACTCTGATTCAGAAGCCGCCTCAGCTGAAGAGTAATACTGTCAGGGAAGCTACCAGCGACTCACAGAGTCCAGTAACTCTTTCATCGTACGTCCATTCTTGGGCAGCTCTTCAGCCGGCATATCCAAATGATTGGCGGGGATCTCTTCCTGATATTGCTCAAACACTGATTTCGTCAACGCAACAGAATATTGAGGGATTCGTCTATCCTGACGAAATTCTGCTATCGGAATATCTATTTGGAGTATCCCCTCTTCCGTATGCGAGAGCTGCCCCATAATCTTTCCGTTCGGATCAACGACTATTGAGTTTCCACCATACGGAGCCTTACCCGGTATATTGGACATCGCTGAGTACACATTGTTGTACATTGCGGTCGCCACCACGTCTTCCTCGAAAAAATAGGTCGCCGTTCGGAGCATAATTTCGGCACCCTGCATCGCGTAGGCTGCAAAAATCAACGGATCCAGTTGAACCGTCGAAAAGGCCAGATTGCCGAACTCCGTTTTCAAGACCGGCAACTCTGCTGCAAGACCATACTCTTCACGAAAGGCATCTTGCACGCCTTCAACGGTCGTTGTCGTGATTTCAAACTCTTTGTAAAAGCGCTTGATGTTTCGTGGCTTCCAAATGGTATCCACCACTTCACCTTGCCGATTGATCACCGTCGTGAGACTCAAAATGTGCTTGGGCCAGTCTGGATGATGTGCATAAGCACCAAACACAACATACGCATCACAGGATTTTGCCAGTTCAGAGAGTCGGTCGGTTTCACGTCCAGGTACAGCAATCGTCTTGGTTAGTTTTTCATCACGCTCGCCGGAAATGTAGCCCGTGAGTGGAAACTCATGGTACAAAATGATGTCCGGTTTACTCTCTCCTTCACACGCTGATGTTCCCATTTCCATCATGTGTTCCAGGTTCTGCCAGATGATATTTGCCGGTACATCTCCTTCTTTGATACGAGCCGCATCACTCTGCACAACCGCCAGTCGAACCACATCCTTTTCCAGTGGGATGGTTTCATACTGACCATTTGCAGGAACCAAGACTGGTAAATCTACGGCTGATTGTTCTACAACTGTCGCAACTTCTACTATTGGCGTTACTCTATTGACTGGTGTTTTGAGACAGCCCATCATCCACATTGCCCACATAGGATATCCTCATTTGAAAAGTTGATTTTAAAGACTCTGTAACACCATTGTCTATCAACCTACACTCTTTGGGCATGCCCAAGGTTAAGACTCGATACAATAACAAAATATAATTAATTTGTTGGCTAAAACTTCATAGACCGACGATGGTCACTGAAACTGACGTGTCTAATACAAACGTATGCTACGAACCCGTCTGTCGAAGATACGCTTGTTGACGCCACTTCGACTCATGTTTACTGACACGCTCTCGGATGGGATATCGAGTTCCCCAAAAGACGACTGAACCCTTGTATTTCTCACGAGTATCACGCGTGTTTGGAAGAGCCGGATTGACCGTTCCAAATCTAGAATTCTGAAAACCATGAATCCGCTTCAACGATGGATGATTCATCAAAACTGGATGGATTGCTTTTAACTTGTCCATGCCATTGATATTGAGAACTGTGAGGTTGGGACAGTTCATCAACCACGATGGCAACACCGTCAATCCTGTTCTAGCAAAACTGACTTTCTCGAGTTGTGTAAGTTGTGACATGCTCTCGGGTAACGTCTTCAGTCCCCAATGATTTTCAATATATAAGTTCTTCAGTTTGGTGAGCGTACCAATATTTTCGGGAAGTTCTGTCAATACAACCGGAGAAGCACGCCAACTATTAAAGTAATTGTCGGATGATTTAATCTTCAATGTTTCAAGATATGGATACTTTTGAATCACATATTCCAAATCAGCAAGATTAATATCTTCAAAGAATGCATGCTTTACATCTGTCTTTTTTAACAATCCCACTGTGATGAACTGCTGCAATCGTTCTTCGTCGAGTGAGATTCCTCGGTTGGCACCAGATATATTTAAATACATCTGTGTATCGCAGATTGTGACAAATGATTGCACTTTCGTACGTACAGCCCTGGTCAAACCAGGATTTGCAAGAGCCGATATCAGTTCAAGAGCCTGTGTTTGATACTCTGAAGAGCCACGCAATAGCGATACGATTTTCTCCACTTGTGCCGGGTCTACATTGGACATTCAAAACTCCTTTACTGTGATAGATCGGTGTCAAAGACTCTAGACTTTCGAAAGTGTACACGACCGTTGCTTGGTCGAAACGTCCCTACAGAAGGCCAAATGACCTTTTCACCTTGACTCAAACGAAAGATGAAAGCATCACAGAATATTTGAAACGCAGTGTTCGCCAAAGACTTGTTTTGCCAATGCGTTGATTGGGCATTGGCCATTCGTATAACAAACTTACGCCGGGTGGAGAGTTTCTTGTGGTTGGTATGATACCACAGTGAAATTGACTGTGATGGACTCTTTTCCCCACCAAAAGCCCTACCATGCCCTACTCTTTTCTCTGTAGCAGAGAGACCTTTCAATCGATTCTTTAAATGCCTCGAGGCTTTAAAGGAAACCCTTGTGTCTTTGAGAGTAAATGTTCCGATGTAAGGTATCGTCGAGGTTCCATTTTGTCTTAAATCTGCCTTTATCAAACTCTTTATCGTTGCATAATACCTACCAATCCATCTACGAACCCTACATGGAATCCAAGCTAGAGACTCACGCTGAAGATATATGTTGCTTTCGAGTGTCATCTCTGTCGATGGTGTTTCCCACACAGACCAATATCCATCATCTATAGCATTCGCTGTGGTATCGTGAATGAACTTCGGACAGTCTCCGGCCAGTAACTTCTTTACATGCGTGTGAATCAACTCGTCGCTTTGCCAACGGTGTGGTACTATTTGACTACTCCATTGGATTTCGTGAGAGCCCGTTGGATCAGAAGCAATAGCGAGTGCAATCTGTTCCACGGAAAAGATGGCTGCCATCGTTTCAGAAATATAGAGCGGATCTCCACCTTCAACAATATGACTCGACATTGTAGCTTCGTTCGAAAGTAACGATGTAATACTGGGTAAGCCCTTAGCCGCAACCCATGCATTATCCACAAAGACTTCTACTTCGTAGTCCAAGGTACATTGAAGTGCGATTGCGTAAATATTCGTTGTCCCTTCTTCAAAGCCATTTCGAAACTGAAACTGTGTCATTTTTTCCTCTTTAAATGGGGACAGGGGTCCATTCTCTTTGTCATCAAACGGACCCCTTATACTCTTTGCAGTCCAATCGCTCCGTCTGAACCGCTTTCTTGATGGAGTCGATTTGCAATTTTGAAAATCGAGTTCAGATAGATGCGTGTTCTTAGGAAGCATTGGTTCTTATCAATACGCTACGACGAGTCGGATCAACTCATCCGTTCAAAGAACTGTTAAGCCAAAGAGCAAACTTATGGTATCACACAAACTTTAAATTGAAAGGAGTCTTTCAAAATTCAAACGAATACTAGAAGATACAAAATCTTGTCTGTTACATTTAGTCCAACAATAGGTTGCACCACAACCCTATATTAGGTATCCTTTACCACAACTTCAATTTCAAATTCACTCGACTCGGTCCAATTAATCGAATTCCAATCATCTAGATTTGTCGAGTCGTACACCCGAAAGTGACTCACAAGCGTCCACAGATCTTCAAGGATTCCTTTCGTATCCTCTGTCCAACCATTGGAATCCTTCACAGCAATACCGACTTTACCCTCTTGCTCTACAAAACCACCCACTGTCTCAAAGTCTTTGAGTTGATCTAAGATGTATTCGAGCATGCATCGTTTTTGCCAAGCATCTCGTTCAATCTCGGGACCGGATAAATAGACTACACAATCCCAACCTGTTTCTGGAACGGAATTGACAAAACCATAGTCACCGGTAATCCAAGCCTTCGTTCGCTCATTGGTAAAGTCCAAGTTTTCGCACAGTGTGGTCGTAAATTCACCACTCCACTCTTCATGCACAGCCTTTGCAGACACGATTGGATATTTGTAGTCGTTGTTGCTCCAAACCACATTGCCTATATCTGCAAGCACCGCAATGATGTCGCGTGGTGTCTTGCCGTGCAGCATCCAAATACCATCCGTCCATCGACCTCCTGCCCCAGCCAATTGACCGGCTAATCCAAAGGGATTGTACACCAATTTTGGGATTTCAGCCGCCAGTGGATGATCGCTGAAAATAACGGGGGCTGTTGCATATGCGGAACCCATAACTCCTCCTGATTTGCATTGACTACTATGATTTTACAACTTTGGTTTTGGATACATCATAAATCTCGCCCCCTCTAAAACTGGCGATTCTCTTGTTGAAGACACGGGGTTTTCTGCCAATGTAATACTGTAATGGAACCGCATTGTGTAGACCATACCCCCATATATCCAAGTTGTTTTTCTGGTACCCCTGGCGACTCCAATAGTATTGAATCGGCAACTTGTGCTTTCTGATGTGCCTTAACACCTCAGAACTCGGCAGTTCCCAAATTAGCATCGTGGTATGACCATGATCTTGTCCATCGGTAATGTGTACATCCAGTAAATGTGCATGGGGCCAACCTTTTGGATGATCGTTCTCTATTGGTTCCTTCAATATCAATGGCAACATTCCTGTACATTCAATGTTTGTGTACCCTCGCTGGTATACCCTACCCCAACTCATTCGTGTAGATTCTGCAGCGTCGGAAAACACAAAGTCTTGGGGATAAATGGGATGTGGAGACGTTGGCTTATACTCCATTGGGGAAAACATGAACACATCTGGCTTTGGGATTCGTTGCCTATATCCTGACGGATTGTCATCACAAAAGTGAACCAAGGCGCGCGTTGAACCATACTGTCTATTCCAATTTCCATCCCAAAATATTCCCACCTCAGTCGATAGCTGCTCTATTCTCGTCGTATCTCCGCAAGGCAAAAAGCAATCTCGGCGTATGGTAAACATGTCTTGTAATGTCGGCATCGTTTCCTCCTCATCCCATGTGGTGACGCATCGATCGGTTGTAATACACATCCTCATCCGGTGGACGATACCCTTTCAATCGATCGACTATCTCTTGCTCCATAATTTTTGGCCAAGCGATGAGTCCCGCAACAGAATCCGCATAGGTATTTCCTCTTGGGGTGAGTCTACCACTGTCTTCATAGAAACCACCGGCATCCAATGTTGGAAATATCCTTGGGAAAGCTGTTCTGACATCGTGTCCGTAATACTGTTGAAACAGCCGAAAATCAATCCGACTTCGACCAATGTGCCGTGTGAGGTACAAAATCTGCATGTCTCTCGCATCATAGGTAAATAGACTCTTTACAGGCAACCCATTGCTACACGTCTCCATGGCTTGGAGATACTCGCCCGAATCACTTGGGGTGAGCAGTTTGTACCCACTGCACATGTCGACGCTGGAAAATCGATTGATTCCCGCTGGTCCAAATCCAATAAAGTCGTGGTTTACCAAATTCATTTCGTGGGCTTCATAAATGAAGTTGCGATTTTGTTCGAACAATTCTCGTCGCTCGAAATTGGTTATGGTGGTCTGTACCAAGCCATTCTCCTTCATCCAACGACACACTCTCTCCCATCTTTGAGCGGCTTCAGGATTGCTTGGCAAACCAGCAAGGAGATCTGGTTGTTTAGACCATTCTGTTTTCAACCCATCAAACAAAACCAGATGATACACACAAATCTGATCAAAGCCAATATCCTTAGCCGTATTCAAATCCGTTTCAATCTCCTCCCACGTTTGATTTGGCAAATCTATGAGCATATCACATGACGTGGTCAAACCACGATTGTGTGCCTCTACTATCACCCTCTCTATATCGTCTTTGGATCCGTATCCCTGACGACCCATCTGCTTCAGTCGAACAGGATCAAATGTCTGGACCCCCATACTGATTCGTCCTCGATTGACTGTATCAGCTAAAATATCCAATAACTTGGGTCCCTTTCCCCTTATAAAATATATCGGCGCACCCTCGAGCGTCACCTCTGCATCTTGGCACTGTAACGATCTGTAGAGTTCCAGCAAAATATTCGAGAAATCTTCAACTGGGGTCAGATTTGCTGTTGCACCCCCAAAATATATTGAATCTACCGATGACTCTTTGAGATGTGGAAAGGATTCAATACGCTGCTGTATTTCTTTGAGGACCATCTGAGATACAGATACTGCAGACTTCTTCGTGTATTGCTCGTGGGGAAAGGTACAAAATCCGCACCCTTTCACCCTCGGATTGCAATAGGGATGCGGCAACACACCAATTAGCAGTCGTTTGTCTGTCGAACGCTGATGAAAAACATTTTCAACCTCCACCTGATCCGGATTGTTTTCCTTGGCGTACATCAAAGGAGCCATTGGATACGCCTGTAGCAATCGGTGTCGCTGCGGATTATCCATTCGTCTTTTTAATTCTACATCTACCAGTGTATCGAGCCAATCAAACACCAAGTCTACTGCAAAGGTCGGATTCCCCTTCTCTCTCAACCCCTTCTTAGATATCGTTTCCACTGCACCAAAACACACAGCCCTTCCTTTTCCCCTTCTCACAATGACCAATGGATGTCCCGATTGAGGGCTTGGGTGGTGACGGTGATTGTGATGATCTCTACGAAGTTCCACAATCTGCTTGGTATGCCCTGAAAAGGACAATCTAGATTCTATTCCACTCTCGACATCCTTATCGGAAGTCACCCGAATATGACAGCCATCCACATACGTCATCCGAGGTTCATGGGGAGTTCGGTGACTCACATCGACCTTACACTTGCTATCAAAACCATACTGATTGTGGCTCTCTACATAGACGTTCTGTCCCATTGCAGTATCGGTAAACTCAACTTCGGGTACAATCTCACTTAGATTTGTCTTGTTGTATGAAAAGCACCGAACAGCTCTGTCTCCTCCCATGCTGGATAGCAATAAAAGACGACCACCATCTTCCGTCCACTCTTTGATGGCTTCTACTTCTGAAGATTCAAAAGGTCTTCTTGGTGCACCAATGATGAGGGCATCCAACTTTGACAACCCTTCTTTGGTGTATTGAACATCAACCTGCTCGATTGGTAACCGCTTGAACAGCTGAAAGAAATCTTCGAAATCAGGGCTGTCGAGTGTACAAAGTTCTCGGTGCGAGGTTCCAATCCCTACTTTAATGAGTGCTTGTGCCATCTTATACTCCAAAGTCTACTGCGCTCTTCGAGAAACGACTTTGTCTTTGAACTTCGGACATCTTTATCGAGGGACTTCTGATGTACACAAAACGGACACCTACCTTCTCCGAACCAACAACAGCAATCTAAAAAATAAACGAGCACCCATGTTCACAGAACATGAAGGCACTCGTCACAGTTTCCGTACTTGACCTGTATAGACTGGTCCATTGACGTAGAGTTGTTCTTTCGGGTGTTGCGCCATGATATATCATGATCTACTTCTTCTTTTC
>CAJWHX010000065.1 GCA_913040875.1 uncultured Pseudomonadota bacterium
CGACCTGGTCATCGACTGGTCGCCAAACATGGTGGACTGCACAAAATGATGCATGTAGACCTGCCAATTCTTACCGACTCGGGTGGATTTCAGGTGTTCTCACTCCCCAAAACGGTGACTGAAGATGGCGTCACATTTCAATATGAAGTAGACGGTAAAAAGACCTTCCTCTCACCTGAAGTGTCGATGGAAATCCAACAGGCCCTAGGGTCGGATATCGCGATGGTATTTGATGAATGCTTACCCTATGGTTCGGACAAGAAGGAGACCAGTCTGTCGGTTGATAGAACGGCTAGGTGGGAACAACGCTGTAAAGACGTACACGAACGCCCCGACCAAAGTTTGTTCGGAATTGTACAAGGAGGATTTTTCGAGGACCTACGAAAACGATCCATCAAACAGATTACCGACATTGGATTCGATGGATATGCCATCGGAGGTTTATCTGTCGGTGAAGGTCATCAGATCATGTGTGACATCTTGGACTTTACAACACTACACATGCCCCCCGAGCATCCTAGGTATCTCATGGGTGTGGGACGACCGATAGATCTAGTTGAAGGTGTCGCTAGAGGAGTGGACATGTTCGATTGCGTGATTCAAACCAGGCACTCCAGATCTGGAATGTTCTACACATCGCAAGGACGAATGCGCTTGACCGACTCTAAATACAAAAACGACATGTATCCTATAGACACTTCCTGTGATTGTTACACGTGCAAGAACTTTACAAGGGCGTATGTACATCATCTGTTTAAAATTGGGGATATCCTCAGTGCAACATTGGCTACCATTCACAATCTGACTTGGTTTGCCAAATTCATGGCCAACATGCGTCAAAGTATTGTCGAGGGTCGGTTTGAAGAATATCGAAAGTGGGTGCATGAAGTCTATCCTCCTACTACTGGAGCGCCTCACAACCCCATTACAAAAGCCGTCTCATCATCTTCAAACAAAAATAAGCAACGACCGCATCCTACTAAAAAACACAATTCTAAAACCAGTCAAAGACGTTCATCCAACAAGCGTAAGAAACGCTAATTTAAGGACTCAGAGGATGAAGCCATGCGTGGAAAATTTGGTAAATGGGGCCAGGCCAACAATGGCTCACTAATATTTGCAGATCTGGGGCCCACCAACACTGGGAAAACCCACCGAGCACTGCAAAGGATGCTGGAACTCAAACGGGGAATCATTGGATTGCCTCTTCGCCTTCTCGCGAGAGAAGTCTATGACAAACTCGTTACTCAAACAGCGGTTCGAGATGTTGCGTTGTTGACTGGAGAAGAACGAATTATTCCCAATCGCCCTAAGTACTATGTCTGTACTGTTGAATCCATGCCTATGGACATCACTGTACCGATCGTGGTTGTAGACGAAGTACAACTCGCCACACATCCCAAACGAGGACACATCTTCACCGATCGCATCCTCAATGCTCGCGGCACTGTTGAAACTTGGTTCTTGGGTTCAGACACAATGACCGATATCTTAAAGACACTGGTCCCCACTGTTGACATCAAAACGTCAAAACGACTGAGTGCACTCAAGCACATCCCACCAAAACGACTGTCTGCACTACCGAAAAGAACAGCCATCGTTTCATTCAACATCACCCATTTATATGAACTGGCAGATCGAATGCGCATCGCAAAAGGAGGCGTAGCATTGGTTATGGGAGCGATGTCACCACAATCTCGAAACGCCCAGGTAGAGTTGTTTCAGTCTGGGAAAGTCGATACTCTGATTGCGACCGACGCCATCGGACTGGGGCTCAATTTAGACATCCGACACGTATGCTTTGCATCTCTACGAAAGTTTGATGGAAAGGACTATCGCTATCTCACCCTCGCTGAAATGGGGCAGATCGCCGGTCGAGCAGGAAGATTTAAGCAAGGGGGCTCCTTCAACCTGTCCGTTGACGCCGCCAGTCGAGGTGGGCTGTCGGACAGTGCGGTTCAATCGATTGAGGCACAGGTGTTTGCGCCAGTTCGAAAGATTTATTACCGAAACTCTGATATTTCTTTTGAGAGTTTGGATCGATTCTGGCAAACGTTGCAAAAACATCCATTTTCTGGTCGACTCATGCCACAAAGGGAAGCCCTTGATGAACTCACGATGGTGTACCTCCTTAAAGATCCCGAGATTGAAAAGCTGTGCCATCACCCTGAAACACTTCGATTGCTGTGGTCCGTAGCGAGAATTCCGGACTATGCATCGCAAAGTCATGCTCACCACTTTAGGCTAACCAAAAGAATCTTTTGGCAGCTCTACAAGGAAGGTGAACTCTCTAATTTATGGGTCATCCGAGAGCTCGACAAGCTGAAGAATTTAGCTGGAGACATTCCCAAGTTGCTCTCCAACATGGCACGAATACGAACTTGGAACTACATCGCACAGCGACCAGATTGGCTATCCAACACCGAGCACTGGCAACCCTACTTAAAAGACCTTGAGAACAAACTCTCTCAAACCGTTCACGATCGACTGACCGAGCGATTCATTGATGAAATGGGACAAGTCTCAGAACGTTCCATTCCCCAGAATGTAACGCGAGACGGAGAAGAATTATGGTGCCAGAGTATGAGACTTGGCATCTTAGATGCACTCTCTTTTGTCTCCAGCAGTGCAGCACAAGGAAAGTTTGGGTTTCAAACCGTTCGAAGTTTGGGAAGAGATCATTTTACGAGTACTGTACAAGAGGTGTATCAAAAGATTCTGTCGCACAATCGCTGGACCATCAATGACACCTTTCAACTCTGTTATGACAATCACGCCCTTGCAGAGCTGAGCCGAGGAAACAAGATTCGTGAACCTTCTGTTCGATTTAAATCTATGGATCTACTGGACGCGAAACAGCGACGTCAAATTGAGATGAATCTCCTAGGATGGCTGAAATCACAAATTCAAGCCGTATTTTCGATTTATCAGCACACAGATGAACCGACGCGAGAAGTACGCTATGAACTCAGACAAAACTTGGGCAGCATCCAGCTCCACAAACAGAACCGTCCAAACAAACATATGCGACAAAAACTGGGTAAACTCGGAATTGTGTGCGGGAGACACCATATGTATCATCGAGACATTTACAAATCCAAACACCAATGGGTACGATTTGTTCTGTACGCTCTGTGGAATAATATCTCCATACTACCCATGCTCCCTGAACATCGAGTCTGTATATACACTCGATGGCCAAAAGGAATGGCAAAAGCGTTGGGATATTACCAATATGCTGGATATATTGTACGGGCTGATGTCGTAGATACCATCCGATGGAAACATACCAACCCGTTTGATATCAATGCCATCTCTTCAAAACTGGGGCTCCCCTTGATTGAAAGTCGCAAAATATGCTCGGCTATGGGCATTCTCCCAACACAACACCATCCGTCACCCAATAAGCGAAAGAAAGCCAAATGACAGTTGCACTCATCATGGTCGGTCTCCCCGCAAGAGGCAAAACCTATACTGCCAGACGAATCGCCAGACACCTTGATTGGCTAGGGCATCGCAGCAAGGTATTCAACGTGGGCAATTACCGCAGACAACAAAGCGGTGCCGATGTACCCCATCAGTTCTTTTCCCCAAATAATGCCGATGGATTGAAAGCCCGAAGACTGGCCGCTCAATCTGCCCTTACAGATATGATCTCCTGGTTGCGAAAAGGGGGTGAAGTTGCCGTATTCGATGCCACCAACAGTACGCTCACACGACGGAACTGGCTGCTTGAACAATTGACACAACACGGAATCCAATGTGCATTCATTGAGTCTATCTGTGAGGATGAATCCATCATCGATACCAATATTGAACAAAGTAAACTCACTTCACCAGATTATGTTGGGAAGGTTAAAGAGGAAGCCTTGACGGATTTCAAAGCTCGCATCGCACACTATGTGAGCAGCTATGAGCCCTTGAAAGATGGTCCAACCCCCTGGATAAAGATCATTGATGCAGGCAGAAAGGTGATTCTACATCGGATTTCTGGCCCCATTCTGATCAAAGTTGCCCATCTCGTGACTCAATTGAACTTGATGCCCACAACAATATGGCTTACACGGCACGGACAGAGTATTTACAACACCCAAGACCGAGTGGGTGGAGATTCAAATCTGAGTCCCAACGGTCGTTTTTACGCCAACTCCCTCAGTACATTTATGCAAGATGTCGAAGTAGACGAAGTGTGGACCAGTACTCTAGTTCGAACAGTACAAACTGCATCTAGATTGGGACGTCCGATACAACGCTGGAAAATACTAGATGAAATTCATGCAGGTATGTGCGATGGACTGACCTATGCAGAAATCAAAAATCAATTCCCAGAGGTTTCAGAAGGCCGGTCCATAGACAAACTGCGGTATCGATATCCACAAGGCGAATCCTACGAAGACGTCATCCGCCGAGTAGAGCCCATCATCCTCGCCTTGGAACACCGCTCGTCACCAGTGCTGGTCGTCGCCCATCAGGCAATCTTAAGGGTGGTCTATGGATACTTTATGGATCACAACAAAGAAGCCGTCCCGAGACTTTCTATTCCGTTGCATACCGTCATTCGACTCACACCAAGTACATACGGCTGTGCGGACATTCGTTTTTGTCTTCCCCCACATTTGGACTCTCTAGCATGAATACTTTTCAGTTGCCCGATCGAATTCTTAATTTTTCCAACTCCATCTCCGAAGCGGGTGGAACCGCTTATGTTGCCGGAGGATGTGTCCGAGACCATTTACTGGGAATTGAATCCAAAGACATCGACTTGGAAATCCACAATCTAGCCCCTGAGAGACTCGTCGAGATCATCAAACGATTTAAGCCCTACAAGGCCGTTGGAAAAAGCTTCGGTGTGTGGAAGTTACTCCCGGTAACACAAACAGATTTAGAGGTCGATGTGGCTTTGCCCCAACAAAATGGTCAACCCGCACCCTTTATTGGTACACAGGCTGCTTGTACTCGCAGAGATTTAACCATCAATTCCATGTTGTGGAACATCGAGGCTCAGGAATTAGAAGACCCATTTCATGGAAGCGATGACTTACAGAATCGTCTGTTGAAGGCTACACACGATGAGCATTTTGCCGAAGACCCACTCCGCGTATTTCGAGTGGCCCAATTTGCGGGGCGATTACAATGTGATGTCGATCCAAACCTGCAAACACTCTGCCAGACTTTGACAGCGCAGTCTAGTTTTGCAACCTTGCCAAAAGAACGCGTCCTGATCGAGTTGGAAAAGGGCTGGTTTAAGAGTCTTCATCCAGAAGTGGCAACCAAATGGATGGTGGTCCTGCGAGCCCTACCGGAATACATCCCGATCTTTAAGACGCTCTCTGTAGAACAATGGCAGCGTACGTTCAATCGAATCAAGTATGCTGGCTCGAAGCGCAGCACCTTGTCTAAGGGTCATTCTATGGGGTTGTTTTGGGCGATGCTCACATCTGAGTTCACAGATTCAGAGCGAACGCTCATTTTTGATCATCTCAACATTGAACGATTCCATGGTTTTCCAATTCGGAGGGCATTCGATCAGATCCATTCACTGGTCTCACAGATCGCTGAACAATCCTCCCGTATTGTACAGAACCATATCGGCGAACACATCCGTCCGACATTTGTATATGATGTCGCAGATGGAGTATTACTTGGACAATCTCAGTATGTACGAGAAAATCGACAGCAAAGTGCAGAGAGAGGAATATTGCACACTGGACTGCCCAGACTGCTCTCCGGAGAGGATTTACTTCAGTTGGGACTGAAAGGGGCTGAACTGGGCAAGTGGATGCAACAAATCCGGAAGGAACAATTGGATGAACGCATTCAAAGTAGAGCATCCGCTCTCAACTGGATCAAGGAGAACCTATGATCGGAATACTTCTTTTATCTACTGCCATGGCAGACATCACAGTCACATACACTGTCCCAACACACCATGTTTCTGGACAGCCCTTCACCCTTGATCTTCAAATATTCAATGATGGTGAGACTGCTGAATCGATTCAAAATCTTCGTATAGACCGTTGGGCAATTGAATTTACAGTTGAACAAGATGCGCAGATCTACACCGCCAATTCGACGAAGGCTCCAGATGACAATGTCACCATGATCACATTACAACCGCGTGGATTACAGGAATTGCGCCTCGAGGTTCCAAACTCAGCGGCCTGGAAAACGGGGACTGTACAGCTTCAGATTCAAACCCCCTTTTCTTCAACACCCCATCGTCAAGATATTCTTATCCACCCACACCGTATCGAAACGTTTGCCGTCCAAGACGTTGACGCAAATCCTTTTATTCAACTGACTGAGCTGCTTTGGACACACCAAGATTCTCTGTTTGTGAATCCTCAACACCCACGCTTCGTTAAAGCACTCCCTCCCAAATCCACTTTTGGAACCAGTTTACATCTAGGCGTATCTCGACACATCCACTGGGTGTCCGAGCAAAACATCTACGTTCTACCCATCGTTGGTGACCGAACATCACCACTGCTTCGCACAACGATCCCATGGCCCAATGGTGAAGTAATTGGCCCATCGTTTACGGATCGTTCGGGCCGATATATGATCCCAATCTGGGTCGGGAACCAATCGAGCAAAGGAACCTTGTACATGCTCATCTTAGATCGACAAGGTCGCCCCTCATTTCGAAAGCTCTTTACCGGAGAAAAACCGGAAGAATGTATCGGTGCACTGAGTCAATCCGGAACTCCACTGATGGGACTACGAGGGAAGCGTGACACGTGGATATTGGCCATCACAGAGGTTGGCAATCCGCAGATAGATCTTTTACCACCGAAGATACGCACTTTGCATCGGGAAGACAACCAGTCTGAATCTATCGATCTTAGCTTTGGTATTTCAGAATCACAAGGGTTGTTTCTGGGTTTGCTCTCAAAAACGACGACATCCATATCGGACACACCCAACAGTGATCCCACCACTTTCACGATCCGCACCTTCAGTATTCAAGGTCAAAAATTAGATGAGACACCGATGCACCATATAGAATCGGAATCCACCACAAGGCTTCTATGGCTGGATGACACTCCAACCATCTCCACACTCAACGACAATGGTATACAATTTTGGAGTCTTACAGAGATGATTTGGAGTCAAACAACGGTTGGGCAGCATGCTGTGCGGCTCCAGAAGGACAGTTTGTTTCTATGGTCTCTGAAAGACGGGACAATATCTGCAACTCCAATTGTCAATAGAGAGCGGAGAACGTCGGATCCTGAATAATCTCCCACCGACTACACAAGACCTTGGACACACAATCAGAGCCACCGCAATGAAGTCTAGGGTAAAAAAAATAAAACTTGGGCGGTAAAGGAGAATAAACCCACCCAAGTATATCATCGATTTCTTAAATAATTTATGTAGGGGGAAGAAACCGACGAGGAGGCTTTTCAGCCACAAATTACTTGTAGTTCAAAGAAACGGCGAGGCAAAAATTTCTGGTTCTTTTTAGACAGCTTTATTTTCAAACTTCCAAACACGCACCGTCAATTCGAAGACCTCTTTAAAAGCGGCATGGGCTTCTTCTGTGCATTCTACCGCTTCATCGTGATGACCATCGAGGGCTGCAGAGTGTATCCGATTGATAATTCGTTCTCCATACGACATGGCGATCAACAGTTCTGCTGTTTTTTCCAACCCTTTGTCTGAAATGATCCGACTACGGAGTTGTTCAAGAGGCATAAGATATTGTGCGCGTAGTATATTGACATATTCCTGAATCTGATAGCACTCTAAGTCATCAACATTTCGATACAGGTCATCTAGTATCGGTTGGATATCTCGGATCAACTGAAGAGCGGTCCGTTTGTTCTCCGTCTCTTCCTCCTTTTGTTCAATCGGAGCCAGTCTCCAAATTACCAGTCCGACAATTGTCAGAATTACACCGTCGTTAAATACATACAGAATGTCTGACCATGTACTGCCTTCTGCCGGTAATTTGGTTGCCCCAATAGAAGCCACACAAATTCCCAATGAATATAGAAAAATTCCAACCAGTCGTCGATTAAACATATACACCTCCGAATGCATGGATCAGAACGCTGGCTTGCGCATTTGAATCCATCAATATCTGAAAAATCGTATATCCAACGCCCATAAGCGCCTCACCGACGATCAATCCAGCAGCAATCGGCACCAGCTTTGAATCATAAATCTCTCGACCATACCGCTTGATCAAAGCCATATTCATGAAGCAGCCTACCCCATAGCCCAATGTAATTGAAAACGGGAGGTACATTGCCAACCCAACCAAAGCACCAAGTCCACTTGCTGGTGCAGCCCCCAAGAGCACACCAATGGTACCACCCATCATATACTTGTCTATCGGGATATTTCCATTGACAACACCATCTACAATTCCCATCAAGGCTCCGGCTTGTGGAGCCGGAAAAGATGTGCCTGGGCCAAACCCGTTGGCGCCGTTTGGTCCACTGGACCAAATGATGTAAATCACCGCGACAGCAACGATAGAACCAATCCAAGTCACGCAGAACTGAATCATCTGCTGTTTAATGGGACGAGCGCCAACCAAAAAACCAGTTTTTAAATCTTGCATCATATCGGCACCTTGACCAATCGCAACACAAACAGCCACACCAACGACCATAGCGGCTGCAACGTTGTTGTTTAGTAAAAACATCATCAACGTCACGGAAATCAATGCCATACCACTCATGGGTGAAATATCGGTCATACCAGTTGCTTGAGCGACAATTAATCCTGCTACCCCGAGCCATATGGTTCCAACCGTCGCAGATATAACCGCTTGACCAAAGGTGACCCCCGGGGTCATGTATGAAGCCATGAAGAAGACCGCCACCGCGAATATCCCACCACCAATAACCACATTGAGAGACAGCTCATCACCGCCAATATTGCTCCCCACTGAGTTCGACTTTGCCGCCGATGCCAAAGATATAAATGCACTTTTGATTGCTGGGAATGCCGCAACGACACCCATCAATGCACCTCCGATAAGTGTTCCGATACCGAGAGGACGAATCATGGACCCATGGAGCAGTCCGAATACCTCTGTACCATTGGCTATGGAGCCCTCTCGAAACTCTGCCAACTGAGATAAAGACGTTGGGTCAATCCATCCAAACTGTACAGCCATCGGTGAAATGATCCACCATGCAAGAACACCACCAATAAAGAACGGAATTCCACCTTTTCCAGAGAGCAATCCTGCCGCAACATTCATGAGGGATAGATACAGAACTGGAGCAAACTGATCAGGAATCATCCCAAAAGAGATGTTCAACTCATCATTCATCAATAAACCAGGTCTATCCACGAGCCCAGTTGCCAGAACGAGTTTCCAAACCCCTGACACAACCACGCCAATCAACAGCAATCGAAACTTGATCAGACTCGTTCCGCCCGTCTTTAAAATTTCAGCGACAGCGACCCCTGATGGAAATCGAAGCCTGTCCAAGGCAATCATTTGCTTTCGCAAAGGAATTATTAGAATGACTCCCAAGATTGAACCCGCGACGCCTCCCAACATAATGCTTCCCAAAAGAGGTAGCCAGTTGCCCTCCTCTTCCAGCAAACCAATCCCTGTGTCTGCGCGCATTTTAGCATCCAGCATGAATAGAGCTGGCAAGGTAAAAACGACCCCTGTTCCGGCCGTATTGATTCCCGACGCGATGGTTTGGTTGATGTTGTTCTCAACGATCGTTCCTTTTTTCATCACACCGCGAAGCAGTCCATAGCCGATGATGGCCGCGACGGTCGACCCCCCTATAGAAAACCCAAGTGTTAAAGCAGCGTAGACGAACGCAATATTGAGAATCACACCTTGAATAATCCCGAGGAAAACGGCTGAAAATGTCAACTCTCGATACTGATTGGATGAGTTCATGAATCCCTCTATAACGATTTACAACAACAAAATATTTTGAACCTTGGCCAACATTTCCATGCGCTGTTTGGTGGTGGGGTGTGTACCGTCCAATAAGCACTTTGTGTCATCCAAAACCTTTGACAAGGCAAAATAACACACTCTGGGATCTTGTGTCGGCATACCCTCTTCATACGGTCGCCATCCAACCATAACCTGTGTATGTCCACTCATCGCAAGTTCCGCTGCTGAAAACCCAAGTCGAGACCCCATGACCCTATCCATTGCAGAAGGACGACCTCCTCGAACAACGTGACCCAAAATTGTGTATCTCAGTGTGGCGCCATTGGTTTCCGTTTGCATGGTACTTTCAAGCTGCTCCGCCAACGAAGCCGTTGATACATCCACACCTTCTGCTTTGATAATGAGCACACGTTTTTTATTTCGAACCTCAGAGTAGGCATGACGAATCACTTCTTTTAATTCATCCACCAACTGCGTCTGTTCCTTCCCCTGTTCTTTAAACAACACGGCATCCGCTGAGCATGCTATTCCAGAAGCCATCGCCAAGTATCCACACTCACGCCCCATGACTTCGACAATAAAAGCGCGCCTGTGCGATCGTGCTGTATCAGAGATTCTGTCACAGGCCTCCACGATTGAATTAACGGCTGAATCCACACCGATACACATCGACGTACAGGCTATATCGTTGTCGATACTGGCGGGGATTCCAACAACGTGAATTCCACTCTCTTCGCCAAATACCTTCGCCCCGGGCAAAGAACCATTTCCACCGATAACCACCAACACTTCACATTCGGCGTTTCGTAGATTTGTTGCAGCTTGTTCACGACCTTCTTTGGTTCGAAAGGTACTCGAACGAGCTGAACGCAAAAATGTTCCGCCCTCACGGGAGACATCATCCACGCTCATCGTACTCAACTCAGTCCATCTAGACTCAATCAAACCGTCATATCCATCTTCAACACCAAGTACTTTCCATCCGGCCGCAGCTGCCGTTTTTACCACGGCAACAATCGCTGCGTTCATCCCTGGAGCATCGCCACCGGAAGTGAGCACCGCTAACGTAGATTGAACATCCGTCATACACATCTCCAATTCATATTTTGTTTATAGTACTTCTATCTCCAATTCACTCTTTTGACATTCCAAATCCAGCAATTGAATTTGCCCCCAAAATGCAATAAATAACCACTCAATCTATTGAGGGGTTATTTATGAGTGCTCTTTCCTTTTCCAAAGTCGCCATCATCAATCGAGGAGAACCAGCCGTTCGTTTCTTGAGAGCGCTGGATGAATTCAACCTCATTCACAACACCAACATAAAAGGGGTCGCACTCTACACAGACCCTGATGAACACATGCCATTCGTCAGACAGGCGGATGAAGCAATCCCAATCGGGACCATATTGCGACCACAGCCAAACGGTAAAATCGTCAATGCCTATTGTGATCATCAATGGATGCTAGACGTCCTCAAAAGGAATGGGTGCGATGCTGTTTGGCCCGGTTGGGGATTTGTTTCCGAAGATCCTTTGTTTGTACGGCTATTGGAAGAAAACAACATTGTATTTTTGGGTCCTTCCTCTACAGCCATGGGACAGTTGGGGGATAAGATAGCCGCCAAACATCTGGCTCAGACGGCTGAAGTTCCGTTGGCACCCTGGGCAGAGTACCAACCCACCTGGACAGAGACCGAGTTGATCCAAACGGGTGATACGATCGGTTATCCTTTGATGGTTAAAGCCTCTGCGGGGGGGGGTGGCCGAGGGATTCGAAAAGTAAACGAGGCCTCAGAACTGGCCGCGACGATCGAGATCGTCCAAGCCGAAGTTGAAAAATTCTTTGGACAAGGAGGTATTTTACTTGAACGATGTGTCTCCAAGGCTCGCCATATAGAAGTGCAGCTGGTTTGCACGCCTACTTC